>NZ_JBWZET010000119.1:0-7738 GCF_056722145.1 Rhizomicrobium sp.
GGGTCGTCGAACGAGGGCATCACGATGCCGCCGTTGGCGAGATAAAAATTGACGTAACTTGTCTGCATGATCCGGCCGCGCCAATCGAAGCGCACGCGACGCGGCTGCGGCAGTTCGATCACTTCCAGCGCCCGGCCCCTGGCATCGCGCTCGCGCTGCAGGCGGCGGATCGCCTCTTTTACGGGTGCCGCATCGGGCAGCGACGGCGACGACGGCACGCCCACGACCACCCGCCCGGGCTGCACGAAACAGGCGATGTTATCGACATGCCCATCGGTTTCGTCATCGGAAAAACCGCTGCCCAGCCAGATGATCTTCTCGACGCCGGCATAACGCTTGAGCAGGAATTCCACTTCTTCCTTGCCGAGATGCGGATTGCGGTTGCGATTGAGCAAGCACTGTTCGGTGGTGATCAGCGTGCCCTCGCCGTCGCAATGGATCGCCCCGCCTTCGCAGACGAGCGGCGCTTCCAGAACTTCGAGGCCGCTATGCTCGGCAATGCGCGTCGCCAGTTCCGCGTCCGCGTCATAGGGATGATATTTGTCGCCCCAGGCATTGAACAGCCACTGCACCGCGGCGCGCCGTCCCTCCGGCCCGACCAGAAATGTCGGACCAGTGTCGCGGGCCCAGGAATCGTCGAGCGGCGCCTCGAACACTTGCACCTTGCCGGCGGTGGCGAGCTTGGCGGCAGGAATGTCTTCGTGACGGGCCGCGAGCACCACCGGCTCGAAGGTGGAAATCGCCCGCGCGATCCGCGCCGTCGCCTGCTTGGCGTTGAGCAAGGCGTCGTCGGAACCCCAGGTTTCGCGGCGGCACGGCCAGCACATCCAGGTACATGCATGCGGCGCCCAATCGGGGGGCATGCCCCCGAACAGGCTGGTCTCGGCATCGCACGTCCGGCTCATGCATCTTCTATAGCGCGCGCGCCCGCACGCGGAAACCCTTTGAAGAGGGCCCGGCAAACACGGTAGGTTCCTCTTTTGTGACGCCCTCGCGGGCGGGCAGCTCCAAACGAGGGATGGCATGACCGGCCGTATCGAGACCCGACTGAAAGACCTTGGCATTACGCTGCCGGCGCCGCCGGCTCCGGTGGCGAGCTATGTTCCCACCGTGAAAAGCGGCAACCTGGTGTTCGTGTCGGGCCAGATCCCCGCCGGGCCGGACGGGCTGCACTATGTCGGCATCGTCGGCCAGGATATCTCGGTCGAAGACGGCAAGGCGGCGGCGCGGCTATGCGCCATCAACCTCCTCGCCCAGACCAAGGCCGCCTGCGACGGCGATCTCGACCGCGTCACCCGCTGCGTGAAGCTCGCGGTGTTCGTCAACGCCGGGCCGGGCTTCGGCCAGCATCCCGAAGTCGCCAACGGCGCCTCGGACCTGATGGTGGAAGTGTTCGGCGATGCCGGCAAGCACGCCCGCGCCGCCGTCGGTGCCGGATCGCTGCCGCGCAATGTGGCGGTGGAAGTGGAAGCGGTGTTCGAGATCGCGTGAGCGAAGAAGGGTTCACTGCGCGTCTGACCGGGCGGGCCGCCGACATCGGCGCCGTCGCGTGGAATGCTTGTGCCAACCCGAGCGGCCGGCCCGATCCGCACCCGTTCACGCGCTATGAATTTTTTGCGGCGCTGGAAGAATCCAAATCGGCGGTGCCGCGCACCGGCTGGCGGCCGCTGCATCTGGCGGTGGAAGAGAACGGCAAGCTTGCGGGGCTGATGCCGCTTTACCTCAAGCGCCATTCGCAAGGCGAATACGTGTTCGATCAGGCCTGGGCCGATGCATTCGAGCGCGCCGGCGGGGCCTATTATCCCAAACTGCAGGCGTGCGTGCCGTTCACACCGGTGACCGGACGGCGGCTGCTGATCGCCGACGGGATCAACGAGGCGGCGATGCAGGCGGCGCTGCTGAGCGCGGGCGCAGCGGCGGTGAGCGAACTGAAATGCTCGTCGCTGCACGTCACGTTTGCCACCGAAGAGGAATGGCGTGCGGCGGAACGGCTGGGGTATCTCTTGCGCACCGACCGGCAATTCCATTGGGAGAACCGCGGCTATTCCAGCTTCGACCAGTTCCTCGGCGAGCTGTCGTCGTCCAAGCGCAAGAACCTGAAAAAGGAACGCGCGGCGGTGCACGCGGAGGGGATCGCATTCGACTGGCTGACCGGCGCGGACATCACCGAAGCGCATTGGGATGCGTTTTTCGACTTCTATATGGACACCGGCGGGCGCAAATGGGGGCACCCGTACCTGACGCGCGAATTCTTCAGCCGCATCGGTGCCAGCATGGCCGACCAGGTGCTCTTGGTAATGGCGCGGCGGGGCAAGCGCTACATTGCGGGCGCGCTCAACCTGTTCGGCGAAGGCGTGCTCTACGGGCGCAACTGGGGCTCGACCGAATACGTGCCGTTCCTGCATTTCGAGACCTGCTATTACCAGGCGATCGATTTCGCCATCGCCAAAGGACTGGCGAAAGTGGAAGCCGGGGCGCAAGGCGAGCACAAACTGCTGCGCGGCTACAATCCGGTGCCGACCTATTCGGCGCACTTCATTGCGCATGAAGGCTTGCGCAGCGCCGTCGCCAAATTCCTGAAAGGCGAGCGCGCCGCGGTGGCCGAGGAAATCGACTCTCTCGCGGCGGCCTCGCCGTTCAAGAAGGGGCCTTAAGCAAACGCCATATCGATGTTCAGTGTCCGGTACTGGGCTGCCGCGATCTGGCGAAGGAGGGCGAGCAGGATCAGTCCTTCGGGGATCGAGGCGGCATCACAGATCAGCGACAGCACCGTCGATGGCATCTGCGCCTCGGGTGTGCCCATGAGCGCGAACCGGCCTGACATGGTGCTGGCGACGTTCGAGATCAGGAACAACGTCCACCACACCGGCATGAGGCCGGGGCGATCCACGGAGAACTGCATGGGATCGTGGCTGGCGACCCAGATTTCCTTGGACGCCTGATACGGCTTCCACAGGCCGGCAATCGGGATGAAGAACCAGCCGACGCACCAACCCGGCGTGTATTCGAGCCCGCTAACGCCGCGGGCATGTAGATTGCGGTTGGCGCGGTAGATCGCGCGCAGCACCAGCACGGCGGCGAAAATGATGGCAATCGTGGTGATCAGACCGGTGATCCCCACGAATACATTGACCAAGGCCACGGGCAACTCGTCGGAATTTTCGAACGTAGTCCCTTGCCTAGCCAACGACACGCGCATGGCATAGTCGATCACGTCGGCAACGAGACTGACGACGTAACAGGCGGTCTGCATCCAGATCGCGATGCCCGTCAGGCGCACCAGCGGCGCGAGGTCGTGGTATTCCGGTGTTCGCATAGAAGGCCCCCCGGCCTCGATTATGGGTGGAGGCTAACACAGCAATGGCTGCGGGGCGAAATCGGGCTTGACCGGAACCGCCACGGCGGCCGAAATTGGCACCAGCCGTCCTCGGGAGAGTCTGCCGTGCCGTACGATCGCTCCAACATTTTTGCGAAAATCCTGCGCGGCGATATCCCGTGCGTGAAAATCTACGAGGACGACAAGACCCTCGCCTTCATGGACGTGATGCCCCAGGCCGACGGCCACACGCTGGTCGTGCCCAAGGAAGAGGCCGAGAACATTTTCGAACTGTCGCCCGACGGCGCCGCCGCCCTGATCCAGACGGCACAGAAAGTCGCCGCGGCGGTCAAGGCCGCGACCGGTGCGCCCGGCGTCATGCTGGTCCAGCTCAACGGTCGCGCTGCTGGCCAGAGCGTGTTCCACATCCACATGCACATCATCCCGCGCGAGGCCGGCATCGATCTCGCCTTTCACGCCCGCGATATGGTGCCCGCCGCAACGCTGGAAACACTCGCGGCGAAGATCAGGGCGGCGCTGTAGTGCGTCCTTCGCGACGCTCGCGCTCGCTCCTCAGGATGAGGGGAATTTTCGAGGCAGGAGAGCTAACCCCTTTTTGCGCCGACTAGTTTTCCAGCCATTCCGCGGCGGCAGCGTGGCATGCGCAGCCGGCATTTCTGCCTTACGGAGTCGCCTTCCTAGATAACCCGTCATCACCGGGTTACTTGGAGGACGAATGACGTACCGCGCTGCCGTGATGGCCACCTTGATGCTTTCGACGGCTTGCTGGGCCGAGCCGAATTTTGACCAGATGTCGACCGAGGCCAACCAGCTTTATCAGGCCAAGGCCTATCAACAAGCGGCGGCACTACTGGAACGCATGGCGGCCGATCCGGCGCTGACCGGCCACAGCGAGTGGCCCGACCGGCTCTATGATCTCGCGCGCGATTACGCCCTCGCCGGCCAACCCGACAAGGCGCTGACGGCGCTTGAGAACGCGGCCGCTCTCGGCGCCCTGGTCACGGCCGATGATGTCGCCAAAGAGGCCGATTTCGCCGCCATCGCCGCGACACCGCGATTCAAGGCGGTGATCGACACGCTCAACGCCCGCGCCCGGCTGTGGCAGGACAACCCCGCCCTCGCCACGCCCTACCAGCCGGTGTTGAGCGAGGAAGAAAAAGCGGCGGGCGTTTCCAAAATCTGGGCCGAGGCGCGCTTCAACTTCGCCTTTTTCGACCGCGTGCCCGGGCTCGACTGGGACGGCGCCTATATGGCCGCGCTGCAGGACGCCCGCGCCGCCAAAACCACCGAAGCGTATTACGCAGTGCTGATGCGGTTCGGCGTGCTGTTGATGGATGGCCACACCCGCGTCATCGCTCCGCCGGAATTGATGGACCGCTTCTACGGCATCACGCCGGTCGACACGCGATTGGTGGACGGCAAGATCATCGTCACCGCCGTGTCCGATCCGGCGCTTAAGGCCGCGGGCATCGTTCCAGGCGCGGAAGTGGTCGCCATCGACGGCAAGCCGGCGCTCGCCTACGCCAAGACGGTCGGCGAAACGGTGTTCGGCTTCACGCCGCAAGACCGCGTGACTTGGCAATACGGCTTCCAGCTTCTGCGCGGACCGGTAGGCCAGCCGGTTGCGCTCACCGTCAAGGATGCGCACGGCAAAACCCACATTGCCGCCCTGCCGCGCATCCACAACACCGGCGCGTTCGGCGTGCTGCCGCCGATGCCGATCCCGGCCGAGTTCAGGATGCTGCCGGGCAATGTCGCGTACCTGAAAATCAACTGGTTCGTCGACGACGCCGGCCTCAAGGTGCTGAAGGAGAATTTCGCCGCCGCGTCGGGCGCCAAGGGCCTCATCATCGACATCCGCGAAAATTCGGGCGGCAACGACGACTACGGCCACGCTTTGGCGGCCATCCTGGCCGACAAGCCGTTCCAGGGATCGACCTGGCGTACGCGCGAGTATCGCGCCGCCTATCGCTCGTGGCGGCGGCCCGAGGGCTGGATGCGCGCGCCGGCACCGACTTTCCAGCCCGACGCCACGCTGCATTACGCCAAGCCGGTGGTGGTGCTGGTCGGCCCGCGCACCTATTCCGCCGCCGAGGATTTCCTGATGGCGCTGAGCACCACCGGACGCGCCAAGCTGGTCGGCGAAACCACCGGCGGTTCGACCGGCAATCCGCTGTGGTTCAAGCTGCCGGGCGGCGGCTCGGCCTTCATCTGCACCAAGGACGACAACTTCGCCAACGGCCGCGCCCTGGAAGGCGTCGGCATCGCGCCGGACGTGACGGTGAAGCCGACCATCGCCGACATCAGGGCCGGTCGCGATCCGGTGCTGGAGAAGGCCACCGCAATGCTGGTGCACTGACGAAGACGAGCGAAGCAGGCAAAAAGGCGGCGTAAAGAAGCCCCCTTCGTCCGCTGCGCGGACACTTCCCCCCACGGTTGATGTGCGGGTGGCGAGAACTTGCCACCCGCGGGGGGCAGAAAACTACACGTTCTCTTCGCTTTTTTCCGGCGGCGGGAGTTGTTTCGGCTTGGCTTCCTCGGTGATGAATTCGAACACCAGCTTGTCGCTCTCGCGGTCGAGCAGGACGCGGACGGTGCCGCCGTTCTGCAGTTTGCCGAACAGGATTTCATCGGCCAGCGGCTTCTTGATGTTGTCCTGAATGACGCGCGCCAAGGGACGGGCGCCGAAGGCATCGTCGTAGCCCTTTTCGCCAAGCCAGCGGGTCGCTTCCGGCGTCAGATCGAAGGTCACGTCGCGATCGATCAACTGGGCTTCCAACTCGAGCACGAACTTCTCCACGACGCGGTCGATGGTCGAGCGGCCGAGCGCGGCGAAGCCGATGGTAGCATCGAGGCGGTTGCGGAATTCCGGCGTGAACAGCTTCTTGATCGCCTCTTCGTCCTCGCCTTCGCGCTTGCCGCGGCCGAAGCCGATCGACTCCTTGGCGGCATCGGAGGCGCCGGCGTTGGTGGTCATGATCAGCACCACGTTGCGGAAATCGATCTTCTTGCCGTTGTGATCGGTGAGCTTGCCGTGGTCCATCACCTGCAACAGGATGTTGAACAGATCCTGATGCGCCTTCTCGATTTCGTCGAGCAACAGCACGCAGTGCGGATGCTGGTCGACGCCATCAGTCAAGAGACCGCCCTGATCGAAGCCGACATAGCCCGGCGGCGCGCCGATCAGGCGGCTGACGGTGTGGCGCTCCATGTATTCCGACATGTCGAAACGCAACAGTTCGACGCCGAGAATGGAGGCGAGCTGCTTGGCGACTTCGGTCTTGCCGACGCCGGTCGGTCCCGAGAACAGGTAACAGCCGATCGGCTTGTCGGGGGCGCGAAGGCCGGCACGCGCCAGCTTGATCGCGGAGGAAAGCGCCGCAATCGCCTTGTCCTGGCCGAACACGACGCGCTTCAAATCATCCTCAAGGCTGCGCAGCGCTTCCGCATCGGTCTTGCTGACGGATTTGGGAGGAATGCGCGCCATCTTGGCGATGACCTCTTCGACCTCTTTGACGCCGATCTGCTTCTTGCGCTTGGATTCGGGCAGCAGCATCTGCGAGGCGCCGACCTCGTCGATCACGTCGATCGCCTTGTCGGGCAGCTTGCGGTCGTTGATGTATTTCGCCGCCAGTTCCACCGCCGCCTTGATCGCATCGGCGGTGTAGCGGACCTTGTGATACTCCTCGAAATAGGGCTTGAGACCCTTCAGGATTTTGATGGTGTCCGGAACCGTCGGCTCGGCGACATCGATCTTCTGGAAGCGGCGGACGAGTGCGCGATCCTTCTCGAAATACTGGCGGTATTCCTTGTAGGTGGTCGAGCCGATGCAGCGCAGCGATCCCGCCTGCAACGCCGGCTTCAAGAGATTGGACGCATCCATCGCGCCGCCCGAGGTGGCGCCGGCGCCGATCACGGTGTGGATCTCGTCGATGAACAGGATCGCGCCGGCCAAACCTTCCAGCTCCTTGACGACCGACTTCAGCCGCTCCTCGAAATCGCCGCGATAGCGGGTGCCGGCGATCAGCGCGCCCATATCGAGGGCATAGATCGTACACGGACGAAGGACTTCCGGCACCTCGCCCTTGACGATCTTGCGCGCCAAACCCTCGGCGATGGCGGTCTTGCCGACGCCGGGATCGCCGACATAAAGCGGATTGTTCTTCTGGCGGCGGCAGAGAATCTGGATGGTGCGCTCAACCTCGGGATCGCGGCCGATCAACGGATCGATGCGGCCCTGCTTGGCCTTTTCATTGAGGTTGACGCAGTAGTTCTCGATCGCCCCGCCGCCCTTTTGCGACGGCCGATCGCTCTCTTCCTCTTCGTCGGCGCCGCGCACGTTCTTCTGCTGGCTCATGCCGGGCCGCTTGGCGATGCCGTGGCTGATGTAGCTCACCGCAT
>NZ_JBWZET010000120.1:0-2941 GCF_056722145.1 Rhizomicrobium sp.
ACGGCGCGCAAGCTGGCACGGTCGGAAGGCATTCCGGTCGGCATTTCGGCGGGCGCGGCGGTGGCGGCGGCGTTCGAAGTCGGTCAGCGGCCCGAATTCGCCGGCAAGACCATCGTCGTGATCATTCCCGATTTTGCCGAACGCTATCTCACCACGGCCCTGTTTGATGGCCTCGCCGTTCCCGGCTGAGCCTTACCTGCCTCTCCCTGAACTTGGCGGGCCCGATCGGTCCGCCATTTTTTTGCCAAGCGTCAGGCGTGGGTGGTCTGGCGCAGCGCCGATTTGAGAATACTCGTGGCTTCGTCGAGCGTGGCCGTATCCAACGTCAGCGGCGATGACATCGATCAAGCGCCGCACGAGATCGCTGGCATGCATGCGGCGCCCCGCGCCATCTGTCACAAAGTCTTCACCCGTTCCGTGGCGGGCTCCGCCGCGGTACACGCGGCCAAATGCCGTCGCGGTGCGGCCGGGCGGGGCAACCGGCGCCGGAAGAGTGCTTTCATGGGCGCGTACGGGTCGGTATAGTCGGCGCCGTTCAGGACGGGTTTCCAGATGCATCGCCTTATTCGCATTCCAGCGCTGATGCTTGCGCTTGCCGTTTCGTGCCTTTGTGCCGCACCGGCCAGGGCGGATGCGACCTTCGAGGTCAGCGGCATCCATGTCGATGCGTCGGCCAAGTCGGTGGCCGAAGCCCGCACGGCGGCGGTTGCCAGCGGTCGGCCGGCGGCCTGGAATATCCTGTTCCGGCGTTTGACGCGGCAGCAGGACTGGACCCGCCAGCCGGTGGTCGATGCGGTCACGCTGCAGAAAATGGTGATCGGCTATTTCCCGATCAACGAGCGGCGTTCCACCACGCGCTATGTCGCCGACATGACCTACACCTTCAATCCCGAGATGGTGGCGCGGGTACTGCAGAGCGCCGGCATTCCGTACACGCTCGTTGCTGCGAAAAAAGTGCTGCTGATCCCGATGGCACCGGGCTTTGCGCGCAATTCGGCGCTGACGCAGACTTTCGTCTCGCCGCGCTTCGCCACGGCGCCGGTGCCGTTCGCCGTGCCGGTGGGCGATGCCGCCGACATGGCCGCGCTCGCAGGGCTCAATTTCGAAACCGCCAACTGGGATCACATCGCGGCGGTGGCGGCTCGCTTCAAGGCGACCGAAGCCGTGCTGGTGCAGGTGACGCCGGCAGGGCCGACCAAGGTGCAGGTGTCGATCAAGCGGCTGGGGCAGGGCGAAGTGCCGATGAAGTCGGTGTTCGATGTGCCGCTGTTGCAGAATTTGATAGCGACCTATCCCAGCGCCGCCGACGCCGCCGTGCGCGCCATCGACGAGATGTGGAAAAGCCAGAAGGCGGTCGACTACAGCCAGAAGGCCAAGCTGACGGCCGATGTGCAAATGGCCTCGCTGGCCCAGTTCGCGGCGCTCGAAAATTCCATCTCCGGCGTGCCCAATGTCGCCGACGTCAGTGTGGCGGCGATGGATATCGGCGCGGCCAAGCTGACGATCACCTATATCGGCTCACCCGATCAGTTGAAGGCGGCGCTGGCCCAGGCCGGCATTTCGCTGACCGGCCATCCCGGCAATTGGCAGATCGCGGGCGGGCCATGAGGGCTGTGCTGCGGCAAGCTCCCAATATCCTTTCGGCGTTGCGACTGGTCGCGGCGCCGATTGCGGCGTGGCTGATCCTGAACGCAAACTATCCGGCCGCGCTCGCCGTGTTCGTGGTGGCCGGCCTCAGCGACGCCGCCGATGGCTTTCTCGCCAAGAAATTTGGGCTCGCCTCGCAGTTCGGCGCCTGGCTCGATCCGGCGGCCGACAAGCTTCTCATGCTGGCGAGTTTCGTCACCTTGTCGATGGTCGATCAGGTGCCGCGCGAAGTCACCGCGCTGGTGATCGGGCGCGATATCGCCATCGTGCTCGGCGTCTTGCTGGCGAAGCTGCTGGCGATGCCGCTGGAAGTGAAGCCGCTGCTCGCCGGCAAGATTTCCACCGTGGTGCAGGTGCTCTACATCGCGCTGGTGCTGCTGCTGCTGTGCCTGCACGAAGAGCCGCCGCTGGTGCGCAGCATCGGTGTCGCGGCGGTGACGGTGATCACGGCGTGGTCGTTCCTCGCTTACGCCCATCTCTGGCTCAAGTGCGCGATCCGGCGCGTGCCGCAAGACAACGGCACCGTCTGATGGCGTCGCAAATCCCCTTGCCGTTGCCGACGATGCCCAAACTCGGCCGCGCCGATTTCCTGGTGGCGGCCGGCAACAGCGCGGCCGTGACCTTTGTCGATTCCTGGCCGAACTGGCCAACGCCCGCCGCGGCGCTCTATGGGCCGAGCGGTTCGGGCAAATCGCATCTCGCCGGTGTCTGGGCCGAGCGGGCCGGAGCTGCGGTGCGGGGCGTGTCCGATCTCGCGGGCATTGCCCCCGACGCATCGCTGGTGATCGAAAACGTCGACGCCGCGCCGCTCAGCCATGACGCCGAAACCGCGCTGTTCGCGCTGCTCGAACGCGGCCAGCGCATGCTGCTGACGGCACACGAGCCGCCGTCTGCATGGAAGACGACGATCCCCGACCTGCGCTCGCGTTTCGATGCGCTGCTGGCGTTTCCGTTGTGGGCACCCGACGACGCGCTGCTCGAAGCCCTGGCCAAGAAGCTGTTCGCCGACCGCCAGCTCATCGTTCCCGATGCCGTGATCGCCCAGATGATCCGCTTTCTCGAACGCTCGCCCGGCGCCTTGCGCGACTTCGTCGCCAAAGCCGACGCCGCCGCCCTCGCCGCCAAGAAACCGGTCACGACCGCGCTGATCCGCGATTTGCTGGCCGACGATTAATCCCCTCTCCCCTCCGTGGGCTACGGCATTCACACATTTCCGTTTGTGCAGCGGTGTTCTCTCTGATTCCATGCTTTCCGGAATGCTGGGAGACAGAGGATGTCGACAATCACGCTGGGG
>NZ_JBWZET010000121.1:0-4540 GCF_056722145.1 Rhizomicrobium sp.
GTACGGTGCTGTCCGACGTTCGCGTCGTTGCCATCGATCAGTCGGCCGATAAGCCGGATCAGAAGGCGGTGTCCGACGTCAAGACGGTCACGCTCGAGGTTTCCCCCGAGCAGGCGAGCACCATCGCGACGGCCCAGGCGATGGGAACGCTGTCGCTGACGCTGCGCGCCCTTGGTGACAACAAAACGGCCGACGACGGCAAGCCGTCCGGCAACGACCAATCGGGAATTGTGACGGTGATCCGCTACGGCATGATGCGACGGGCATCCGGTGGCGGGGGAGCTCAGTGATGCGCAAGCGTTTCATTCCGCTGATCGTGCTGGCCGCGGCCGGGTTCGCGGCAAGTGCCATTGCGGCGCCGGCCGCGACCGGCGATGACGGTTCGGTCCGGACGATCGTCGTGTCGACCCGCGGCTCCGCCGGTCCGGCGCATCAGCGCGTGACCCTCGGTCTCGGCAAGGCGGCGGTGGTCGAAATCGATACCGATGCGCGCGATGTCGTCGTGTCCAATCCGGAAATCGCCGATGCGGTGGTGCGCACGCCGCGCCGGATTTTCCTGATGGGCCAGAAGGGCGGCCAGACCAACGCCTTCTTCTTCGATGCCGGCGGCAAGCAGATTGCCTCGATCGACATCCGCGTGGAAAAGGACACCACCGATCTCGCCAAGCTGATCAAGCTCTCCTTCCCCGATACCGACATCAGGGCGCAGGCGATCAACGACACCGTCATCCTGACCGGCCATGTCGCCTCGGCCCAGGAAGCCCAGCGCGCCACCGATATCGCCGCCAGCTTCACCGGCGATGCCAAGAAGGTCGTCAACGTGCTCGCCATCCGCTCGTCGGATCAGGTGATGCTGAAGGTGCGCATTGCCGAGATGCAACGTACCGTCGCCAAGCAGTTCGGTATCGACTTGACCAGCGCCATGACCGTCGCCGGCATGCCGATGACGTTCGGCACCTCGAACCAGTTCGGCCTCGTCGGTCACGCCCTCAACGATCTCTCCGGCGGCCAGGTCGGATCGGCTTGTGCCGGCGCGTTCTTCCCGAATACGGCAACCAATATCGTGACGTCGACCGTGGCCGGGGTTGCCGGAGCCGCAGGGATCACCAATCAGTCCGGCGCCTCGGCGACCTACGATCCGGCGACCGGGCGCTGGACGGTGACGAGCCCCTATACCGGCAGCAGCGTCGCCAATGGATCGGCGACCACGACCACCACCGCGACCACCAATATTCCCTGCACCAGCCCCAACAATCTGCAGGGCGCGGTGAAGGCACTCGAGCAGGTCGGCCTGGTGCATATTCTCGCCGAACCCAACCTCACTTCGGTGTCGGGCGAGACCGCGAAATTCCTCGCCGGCGGCGAGTTCCCGGTGCCGGTGGCGCGCGACCGCGACGGCAACGTCACGCTCGAGTTCAAGCAGTTCGGCGTCGGCCTGTCGTTTACTCCCGTGGTGCTGGGGCCGGGGCGCATCTCGTTGCAGCTGTCGACCGAAGTCAGCGAGCTGACCAACACCGGCGCCTACACGCTGCAAGGCACCACCTCGTCCTCGACGATGACCATTCCGGCTTTGTCGGTGAGGCGTGCCGAAACCACGGTGGAAGTGCCCTCCGGCGGCAGCTTCGCCATCGCCGGCTTGATGCAGCACACCAACAAGCAGGTGCTCGACGCCTTTCCCGGCGCCAAGGATCTGCCGATCCTGGGGGCGTTGTTTCGCAGCCGCGATTTCTCCAACGAGGAAACCGAGCTGGTGGTGCTGGTCACCGCCTACCTGGTGAAGCCGACAACCGAGGCGAAGCTGGCGGCACCGACCGACGGCTTCGTGGTCCCGACCGATCTCGAAACCGTTCTGCTCGGACGTCTCAACGCCACGTACAGCCATGACGGCGGTGCTGCCAAGACGGCGGACACCGGCGGTTACATCGTGCAATAGGAGTTCGCGGCCATGATCATCAGAGATGTTCTGCGTATCGCCGCGATCGGTGCGGTCATGCTGGCGGGAAGCTGCGCCTCGCCGACCGACGAGCTGTCGCGCGCCGACCCGACCGTCAATCACCCGATCGCCGTCGAGCCGCACTTCGCGTCGCTGAAGCTGTCGTTTTCGGCGCCGGAAGCGGGCCTGATGCCCGACGATACGGCGCACTTCCAGGCGTTCGTCGCCGACTATCTTTCGCGCGGCTCGGGCTCGATCTCGGTGTCGGCGCCGGAGGGCGGCGATGCCACCGCCGCGCTCAGCTATTTCGGCGGCCGGCTGTTTGCGATGGGGGTGCCGCGCTCGCGCATCATCGTCGGCACCCACCAAGGTGCCGATGCGCGGGTCGAACTCGGCTTCATCTCCTATGTCGCCAAGACCGATCCCTGCGGCGACTGGTCGGACAACGTCGCGCTGACCTACGACAACCGCACCACGCGTAATTTCGGCTGTTCCGTGCAGCAGAACATCGCCGCTGAGGTCGCCGATCCGCGCGATCTGATCGAGATGCGTCCCACCGATCCCTCCGATTCGGCGCGACGCGCGACGGTGCTCGACAATTACGAGAAGGGCAAAATCACCGCTTCCGAAAAGTCGAAAGACCAGACGGGCGCCGTCTCCGAAGTGGATAAATAACCGAGTGCCGGCCATGAACAGGACACCGCTTGAACCGTTTGGAGCCGCGCCGCACGAGCGCCCGGTGCCGCGCATCTCGATCCATGCGTTCTGCGAATTTCCCGACACCGGCGCGGCGTTGCAGCGGGCCGGCGCCGACCGTCGTCTCGCCAAGACGCATCTGACGGTGCAGCTCGGCGGCATCGCCGCGGCGGTCGATCATTATGCCGGCCAGGTGACGCCGAACCTGCTCATCGTCGAAACCCGCCTCGGTGGCCAGGCGGCGCTGGAGGAACTCGACCGTCTCGCCGACGTCTGCGATTCCGCCACCAAGGTGGTGGTGATCGGCCGCGTCAACGATGTCGAACTCTATCGCGAACTGATGCGCCGCGGCGCCTCGGAATACCTGGTGGCTCCGGTCGATCCGATCCATCTGATCGAGATCATCGCCGGACTGTATGCCGATCCCGACCGCCGTCCGATCGGGCGGGTGATCGCTTTCATGGGCGCGCGCGGCGGCGTCGGCGCCTCCACCCTGTGCCACAATGTCGGCTGGGTGATCGCCGAGGAACTGCAGGTATCGACCACCATCGTCGATTTCGACATGGCGTTCGGCACCGTGGCGCTCAATTTCAACGACGAGCCCGGCCAGTCGGTCGCCGACGCCCTGGCGACGCCGGAACGTCTCGACGACATGCTGCTCGAGCGCATTCTCCTGAAGCGCGGCGACTACCTGTCGCTGTTCGCGGCACCGGCCACCATCGATCGCGATTACGACCACGGCCACGATGCCTACGAAGCGGTGATCGATGCGGTGCGCCAGTATTCGCCATGCGTGCTGGTCGACCTGCCACATGTCTGGACGCCTTGGGTCAAGGCGACGCTGATCGCCGCCGACGAGATTGTCCTGGTGGCCTCGCCCGATCTCGCCTCGTTGCGCAATCTCAAGAACGTACTCGACCTGATGAAGATGAACCGGCCCAACGATACGCCGCCGCGCATCGTGCTCAACAAGGTTGGTGTCGCCAAAAGGCCCGAGATTCCGGTCAAGGATTTTGCCGACACCATCGGCGGCGAGCCGGCACTGGTACTGCCTTACGATGCGGCGGCGTTCGGTCAGGCCGCCAACAACGGCCAGATGCTCGCCGAACTCGGCCACAAGGGTCCGGTGGTCGACGGCATCCGCGCCTTCGCCGGAATGCTGACCGGCCGCAAACCCGTCGCGGCGCCGCAGAAATCGCTGCTGTCGCTGTTCGGCGGCAAGAAGAGGGCGTAAATGGGCTTCGGACGGCGCGCCACCATCGATGACGGCAAGCCGGCCCAGCGGCCGCGCGAGACGGCGCCGGTCGCGGTGCCGCCGGTCGTCGCGTCGGTGCCGAAATCATCGCCGCCGCCGGTGTTCGTCCAGGACTCCCGCTCCGAAGACTATTACCAGATCAAGGCGACGATCTTCTCGGCCCTGATCGACACCATCGATCTTGCCCAGCTCGCCCAGCTCGATCCGGATTCGGCGCGCGAGGAAATCCGCGACATCGTCAACGAGATCATCTCGATCAAAGCGGTGGTGATGTCGATCGCCGAGCAGGAGCAGCTGTTGCAGGACATCTGCAACGACGTGCTCGGCTACGGCCCGCTGGAGCCCTTGCTGGCGCGCGACGATATCTCCGACATCATGGTCAACGGGGCGGGGCGCGTCTTCATCGAAGTCGGCGGCAAGGTCCAGCTCACCAATGTGCGCTTCCGCGACAATGCCCAGCTGATGAACATCTGCCAGCGCATCGTCACGGCGGTGGGCCGGCGGGTGGACGAGGCCAGCCCCATCTGCGACGCCCGCCTGGCCGACGGCTCGCGCGTCAACGTCATCGTTCCGCCCCTGGCCATCGACGGCCCCACCCTGACCATCCGCAAGTTCAAGCGCGAGAAACTGACCCTGGACAAACTGGTGTCGTTCGG
>NZ_JBWZET010000122.1:0-5256 GCF_056722145.1 Rhizomicrobium sp.
CACGTCCACCAGTCGATCTGGAAGGCCGGCAAGCCCTTGTTCGCCGGTTCGGGTTATGCCGATCTGTCGGACCCCGCGCTCTACTACATCGGCGGCATCATCAAGCACGCCAAGGCGCTGAACGCGATCACCAACCCGCTGACCAACTCCTACAAGCGCCTGATCCCCGGCTTCGAAGCCCCGGTGCTGCTGGCCTATTCGGCCCGCAACCGCTCGGCCTCGTGCCGCATTCCGTTCGCGCCGGGCCCCAAGGGCAAGCGCGTCGAAGTGCGTTTCCCGGACGCCGGCTCGAACCCGTACCTGGCCTTCGCCGCCATGCTGATGGCCGGCCTCGACGGCATCGAGAACAAGATCCACCCCGGCGATCCCGCGGATAAGGACCTCTATCACCTGCCGCCGGAAGAGCTGAAGAAGATCCCGACCGTCTGCGGCAGCTTGCGTGAAGCCCTGGCGGCGCTCGACGCCGACCGCGCCTTCTTGAAGAAGGGCGGCGTGTTCAACGACGACTTCATCGACGCTTACATCGAGCTGAAGATGGAAGAAGTCTACGCCTTCGAACACACCCCGCACCCGGTCGAGTTCAAGATGTACTATTCGGTCTGATCTTCTCCTGAAATCAGAGCGTACCGAACCCCTCGGCGGAAACGTCGGGGGGTTTTGGCTTTGGAGAGCCACAGAGCCAGACGAACACCATTCTTGACGAACATTGATCGTTATGATTATGTTCGGAGAATGGACCAGAAACCCGCCCCTGTCAGCCGCCGTGCCCGTCCCGCCAAGGCGCCGCTGAGCCGCGAGGCGATCGTCGCCGCCGCCCTTGCCGTGCTCGACCGCGACGGCCTTGAGGGCCTCAGCCTGCGCCGGGTCGCGGCCACACTCGATACCGGCCCCGCCTCGCTCTACGTCTATTTTGCCAATCTCAACGACCTGCACGCGGAGATGCTGGATGCGGCCTTCGCCGAGATTGCGCTGCCGCCAAACCGCGACGGCAACTGGCGCGACCGGCTGAAGGCGCTGCTGACGTCGTACATGCTGGTTCTCTACAACAAGCGCGGCCTCGCCCAGATGGCGATGATGCAGATCGCCGGAGGGCCGAATGCGCTGCGTATCGTCGAAACCATGCTCGACATCCTGATGGAGGGCGGCGTGCTGGCGACGCGGGCGGCGCTCGCCGTCGACGCCTTGCTGCTGCATGTCACGGCGGTCGCGGCCGAGCACAGCAACTGGCGCGACAAGGGCAACGATCTCAGTCGCGCCAAAAAGATTCTCGAAAATCTGTCGGCGGAGGAATTTCCGCTGCTCCACGCCTCGCGCGATCAGTTCTTCACCAGTTCGCCCAAGAGCCGCTTCCTGTGGGCGCTCGACGTGATCATCGACGGCATTCTGGCCTCGCCCCCGCCCGACGGCTGATCGCACCCTCGCCTGCTTCGCAACTCTGCCCAAAACCCTTGGAGGTTATCGATGACGCATGTCCAAATTCCAGCCGCCGGCTCCACCCTTGACGGCTTCACCCAGATTTATGCCGAGAGCAATCCGCCGTGGGATATCGGCAAGCCGCAGCCGCCCTTCATCTCGGTGCAGGATCAGATCAGGAGCCCGCTGCTCGACAGCGGCTGCGGCACCGGCGGCACGGCGATCTATTTCGCCGCTCGCGGTCTTGCCGTCACCGCGATTGATTTCATCCAGCAGGCGATCACGCGCGCCAAGGCGAAGGCACTGGCGAAGCGCGTGCTGGTCGATTTCCAGGTCAAGGACGCCATGACGCTCGCCGACTGGGACCGCTCGTTCGCGTCGGTGATCGACAGCGGCCTGTATCACATTTATGGCGCGGCCGATCGCCAGCGCTATGTCGCCGGGCTCCGCCACGTTCTCAGGCCGGGCGGCAAGCTGTTCCTGTTCGCCTTTGCCGATTGTCCGCAAGCGCCCGGCGGTGGCCTGACGCGCGAAGACATCGGCCGCGATTTCGCCGATGGCTGGCAGATCGAAAGCCTCGACTACGCCGCCGGCGAATTGAACCCTGCCTTCGAGCATCCCGAACAGCTCGAAGGCCTCAAGATGTGGTTCGCCATCATCCGCCGGACGGAATGAACCGGCGCGCCCCTCGGTGGCAACGCCGAGGGGCTATTGTTTTGCCGGGATCGTCCTATTCTCAGGGCCTGTCTGCAGGGGGATGTTCCGATGATCCGTTTCGCCGTTGCGTTTGCCGTGTTCGCCGCCGCCGCCATTGCCGAGCCGGCGCTGACCGCGCTGCCCGCGCCGCTTACCACCCGCAACGGGCCGGTGGCGTGGACAGCGACGGGTGCCGACAGTCTCACCATCACGGCGGAACCGAAGACGAACTGGTTCGTGCCGCCGTGGAACCCGTCCAAGGCCACCGACAACGCACCGACGCTGCTGCTGCAGCCGACCGGGAATTTCACGCTGTCCGCCAAGGTCCATCTCGATCCCAAGCTGCGCTGGGATTCCGGCGCCCTGGCGGTGTTCGTCGATCGCGACAACTGGGCCAAGCTGTGCCTCGAAGATGCCCACGATGACCGCAAGCTGTCGGTGGTGATGGTGGTCAACAAGACCGTCTCCGACGACAGCTACACCGACCTCGTCGCGGCCGACAACACACTGTGGTTGCGCGTCAGCCGCAAGGGATTGGCGCTGTACTTCTACGCCTCGCGCGACGGCCAGACCTGGACCATGCTGCGCACCTTCGCGCTCAACGGCGACTTGACGGTGCTGAAGGCCGGCCTGTTGGCGCAATCGCCGGTCGGCGACGGCATCGCCGTGACCTTCTCCGACGTTCGCTACGAGCCCGGTCGATGACGCTCAGCCGTCGCGCGCTGCTCGGGGCGGCAACGTTGCCGTTTGTCGGTGCGCGCGCGGCGGCCGATGAGCGCCAGAAGCTTGTCGCCGCCTATCCCGATTGTCTCGCCCGCGCCACGGCTGACGGCATTGTCTGGCGCGACGGCACGCTGATGGCATGGAGCGACGCCCGCCCGGCGAAATCGTTCGAGGAAAAACTCGCCGCGCCCAGCCTTGCCGACCAGATGTCGTTGCCCTACCCGCGCGGACCGCAGACACGTTCGCCGCCGCGCGATTTCGATCCCGGCCGCTTCCGCAATCTCGCCTTCTTCAACAAAATGTACGGCGCCAGCGCGGCGGAGGTGCAACGCCGGCTCGTGCCGGTGCTCTGGCGCATCGGCGATTGCCGCATGGCGCTGCCGTTTACGCGCGTCAACGGTGTCGATCGCATCGTCACCGGCATGATCGACGAACTCGCCGGGTTGCCGCCGTCGCTGCACCGCTATCTGGTGCCGCCCGAGGGCAGCTTTGTGTGGCGCGCCATCGCCGGCACCGACACCCAGAGTGCACATTCGTTTGGCATCGCTGTCGATATCAACACGAAATTCTCCGATTATTGGCGCTGGAGTCGCGACGGCTGGAAGAACCGCATCCCCACGGCGATCGTGGAAATATTCGAGCGTCGCGGATTCATCTGGGGCGGCAAGTGGTTTCACTACGACACCATGCATTTCGAATACCGCCCGGAACTCGCACTGTCGTAAAATCCAAACAGGAACGTGCTTTTTGCCCCGAATTCGTCGCCGAGAACCCGCGGCAAGGGGTTGCGCCGTGGCCGATAGATTGTAACGTGCGGGCGTGGCAGCGAGCGGTGATTGATGGTGGCGTACGCGTCGGAGGATGAAGCAGACAACGCCGTCGGCCGCTGGGCAAAAGCGCTGGTGCCGTCGGTTTGCGACGTCTCAATCACCAACGTCTGTCAGGCGACCTGCAATTTCTGCTGCTTCGCGCACGACAAGCAGATCGTCACCGATCGCCGCTATATCGACAAGGACAGGTTCCTCGAGGCGCTGCCGATCCTCTACCGGCGCGGCGTGCGCTATGTGAATTTCCAGGGCGGCGAGCCGCTGCTGCATCCGGCCATCGTCGACATGACGGCGGCGATCGTCGCCAACCGGATGCGTCCGGCGATGATCTCCAACGGCTGGCTGTTGCCCGACAAGCTGCCGCGCCTGATCGAGGCGGGGCTTTCCACCCTCTTGTTCTCGCTCGACAGCCATGACATCGCCGTGCACGAGAACAACCGCGGCCTCAAGGGCGTGGTGGAGCGGTTGAAGCAATCGGTCGCCATCGCCAAGGCGGCGGGGCTTCCGACCATCGCGGTCGTCACGGTCTCGAAGCTGGTCGATTTCGCGCGCCTGCCGGAAATTCTCGATCACGTCGGCTGCGATGCGATGAGCTTTTCCTATCCGCGCAAGGAGCCGTTCGGTTCGTCATCGCTGGTGTTCAATCCGGACTCCGATCTGGTCGATTTCACCGGGCCCGAACTGGAGCGGGCGATCGACGCGATCCTCGATCTCAAGAAACGCTTCCCGGTGATGAATCCGGTCGCCGCACTGAAAGACCTGCGCCGCTTCGCCCGCGACGAGGAGCAGCACATCGCCTGCGTCGGCGGCCGCAAATACTTCTATCTCGACTGGAACCTGATGCTGTGGCGCTGCGAAGCGTGGAGCGAGCCGATGGGATCGGTGTTCGATCTCGATCGCCTGCCCGAGCGCAGTGACCGCTGCACCGCCTGCAACCAGAATTGCTATCGCGACACCTCGGCGCTGATGCATTTCGGCGTCACGGTGACCGACGCCATCGCCGACGTCTCCAGGGGCCACGTCGGCGCCGCCATGGGCCGCTTCGTGCAGCCGGGCCTCGGCGCGTCCATTAAAGCAGTGGTGCAGGAAGCTGGCGTCATCAAGAAACTCGCCCCCCGCAAATTCCAGGACGCGCCGGCGTAACGCTGTTCAAGCGGACTCATTGCTGGCAGTTTGGAGCGGGAGCATCCCTGACACTTTGGTTTCGACGCGGGTGCTGTGCGCCCGCTGCTTGGGGCGTTTCACACGGCTCGCAATCTTAATTCAGCGCGGCGCTTTCTTCATCGGCGGACGAAAGCGCGAGGGATAGCCGTCGAATGGCAGGAAGCGGCCCGCGGCGGGCGCGAACGCCTCGCGCAACAGCTGGAGGACTTCGCGCAATACGCTGCGGATGGTGCGTTCGCTCATGGCAGGACCTCGCCGGGCGAGAGAGGAAACCACTGGAGGCAATCGGGCTGCGGCTGCGGCTGAAAATTGTGAAACGTCTCGTAGACCGTGGCGCCGATCAGGCCATCGCCGGTGTGCCCGTCACGGCTCAACGGCATGGCAACGCGTTCACCGAAACCAAAACGATCGACGGCCTGAAACACCTTGCCGG
>NZ_JBWZET010000123.1:0-2001 GCF_056722145.1 Rhizomicrobium sp.
CGGCGAAAATTGGCGGAAATCGGGGATAAGTGCGACCTACCCGACGCCTGCGGACGCCTCGCGTTGACTCTCCAACCTCCCCAACTAAAATAGCATTTGACGTCCGGGTCCGCCGTGAGGCGCGTCCGTACGGACCGCACATGATCCCCCGCGGGAGACATGAGCTTTGGCCGACATGTCGGCCGGGGCGAAGGCCGAAGGAGCAACCGCCCCGGAAACTCTCAGGCAAAAGGACCGCGAAGGGTGATGAACTTCTGGAAAGAGGGTTCGCGTTAAGCGGCCCCCACCGAAGGGGTAATCCCTCCCACGCTGCGGAGGGGTAAATCTCTCAGGTCCGATGACAGAGGGGGCGCGGGTTTCCCGGTGACGGGATTCGCGCCAACTCCAGGGATTCGTCGGACGATGGCCAGCACTGAAAGCCTCAAGCGCACGCCGCTCCATGCTTTGCATGTCGAGCTCGGCGCCAAGATCGTGCCGTTCGCCGGCTACGAAATGCCGGTGCAGTACCCCGCTGGCATCATCAAGGAACATCTCCACACCCGCGAGAAGGCGGGTCTGTTCGATGTCTCGCACATGGGCCAGGCGTTCCTTGCGGGTGCCGATCCGGCGCGCGCGATGGAAAAGCTGGCGCCGTCCGATTTCGCCGGGCTGAAAGAGGGCATGCAGCGCTACGGCCTGCTGCTCAACGATGAAGGTGGCGTCAAGGACGACTTCATGCTGGCGCGCCTCGCCGGCGAGGCCGATCTCTATCTTGTCGTCAACGCCTCGATGAAGGAAAGCGATTTCGCCTATATCGCCGAGCGGCTGAAGGGGGAACTGGTTCTGACCCCGCGTCCCGATCGCGCGCTACTGGCATTGCAAGGTCCGAGCGCCGGTGCGGTGCTGGAAAAGCTGTCGCCCGGCATCGATGCGCTGAATTTCATGCGGGTGACGCGGGCCACGGTGGCGGGCGTCGACGCGATCGTCGGGCGCACCGGCTATACCGGCGAGGACGGCTTCGAGATTTCCATTCAGGCCGAGGATGCGGAAACGGTCGCCCGCGCGCTGCTCGCCGATCCCGACGTGCTGCCGATCGGCCTTGGCGCCCGTGACAGTCTGCGATTGGAAGCCGGGCTTTGTCTTTATGGCCACGATATCGACGAGACCACCGATCCGGCGGAAGCCGATCTGGTCTGGGCCATCGGCAAGCGCCGCAAGCTGGAAAAAGGCTTTCTGGCCGCCGACAAGATCATGGATCGTATCCTGAACGGCACGGCGCGTAAGCGCGTCGGCATCCGTCCCGACGGCCGCGCCCCGGCCCGCGACGGCACCGAGATCGCCGACAAGACCGGCCGCATCATTGGCAAAGTCACCAGCGGCGGTTTCAGCCCGTCGCTCAATGCGCCCATCGCCATGGGCTATGTCGAAACCGAATTCGCCGCCGACGGTACCGAGGTTGATCTCCTCGTCCGCGGCAAGGCTTTGCCGGCGCGCATCGCCCCGATGCCGTTCGTCCCCCACCGCTACAAACGAGGAGCAGCGAAATGACGACCTATTACACGGACCAGCACGAATGGATCCGCGTCGAAGGTGATGAAGGCACTGTCGGTATCACCCATTACGCCACCGAACAGCTCGGCGACGTCGTGTTCGTCGAAACCCCGTCGGTCGGCAAGGTGCTGAAGAAGGGCGAAGAGGCCGCCGTGGTCGAAAGCGTCAAGGCGGCGAGCGAAATCTATGTGCCGGTCGCCGGCACCGTGACCGCCGCCAATGAGGATCTCGCCGGCGATCCGGCGCGGGTCAATTCCGATCCCGAAGGCGAGGGCTGGTTCTTCAAGATCAAGCTCGCCGATCCGTCCGAGCTGTCCGCGCTGATGACGGAAGAAAAGTATCAGGACTTCACGAAAGGCCTATAAGACATGCGTTACCTGCCGCTGACGAAGGACGATCGCGCCGCCATGCTCGCCAAGATTGGCGTGGCGGACGTCGACGCCTTGTTCCGCGATGTGCCGGCTGACAAGC
>NZ_JBWZET010000124.1:0-5379 GCF_056722145.1 Rhizomicrobium sp.
GGCGCCGCTTCGACAGTGTCGCCACCGGACTCACCATGGACGCCTTCAATCGCCTGTTCTCCAACGATCTCTCGCCGCTGCGCCTGGCCCGCGATGTCGGCCTCGGCGTGGTCGACAAAATCGCGCCATTGCGGCGTTTCCTGATGCGCGAAGCCGGCGGCGACACCGGCAAACTGCCGCGCCTGATGCAAGCCTGAGGTCATCCTTCGAGACGCCCTTTGGCCCTCACCCTGAGGAGTTGTTCACGTCTCGAAGGGCGAGGGCCAAAGGGCTCCTCAGGATGAGGGGTTCATTCGAATGCCCGTTGTTCTGCCCCGCGTGCTCGCGCGGCGAACTTACGCCAAATACACCAGCGCGAGGACGACGGCGCCGACGGCGCCGAAGATCGAAGCCCCGGTGAGCAGCCAGCGCCGGCGCGAGATGATCGCCACCGTCGACATGGCGATGCCGATCTCGAACAGCGTCGCCGCCGCCGTCAGTCCGTGATGGCGGTCTTCGTGGTGGCGGCTGTCGCCGAGCAGGTGATCGCGCCGGGCTTCGTCGGATTTCGCCGTCTGGCGCAGCGGTTCCTGCTTGAGCGCCTCGGCCTGCTCGATCTTGCGGAATTGATCGGCCTTGGTGCCGGCGGTTGCCGCGGCGATGCCGTACATGTGCTTTTTCAGGCTTTGTGCTTCGTATTCGTTCCAGGCATCGGTCGCTTCGTCCTGGGCCAGGACGGCTTCACTGGCGGCGCTGAGGGCGCGGCCCGCCTCGATCGACTCCAGGCTCCCGGCCACCGCCGCCAAAATGGCCAGCGTGGCGACGGTCAGCGTGACCCGGGCGACGAACGGATCGTGGGCACCGTGATTGGCATGTTCGGCTTGCTCGTGCGCTTCCAAGGCGGGATCGTGCGGCATGGCGGTCCTTCTGGCTGGAGGAGAACAGCCCTCTACGACCAATCCCGCGCCGTGCAAAGGGCTGTGATCAGCCCAAGCGCCCGTCCTGTTTGCGCGCCGCCAGGGCCGCCGGCAGGTCGCGATAGAAGCCGCGGGCGATGTCGCCGATTTTCTGTGCCCGCACCTGTTCGGCTTCGGCGCGGCTGGCGTACCAGATGCCTTCGAAAGCATAGCGGGTGACCGGCGTCGCGGTGCGCGGATCGGTGTCGGTGATTTCGGTGATGTCCTCGACCTGTTCCTCGGCGACCTCCAAGGTGTGGCGGACGTGGGCGCTGGTATCGCGGCGGTCCTGAACGTCACGGATGATGCGGGCGCGGTTGTCGTCATCGAACCGCTTCAGCGCGGCGACAAGGCGCGGGCCCAGCCAATAGGCGAGGCTGCCGGCGACGATGATCAGGGCGACGGTCGTCAGGTTCCAGAACATGGCTGAGAAATATAGACGCCGCGGCGCATTTCAAGAAGCCGCGACACGGTTCGTTCGAAACCGTCGCTTTCGGGGAACAGATCGTCGGGATCGGCCGCCGCCGAACAGTAGAGCCGCACCCGGCGATCATAGAGGGTGTCGATCAGGCGCTGGAAGCGCTTGGCGGCGTCGGATTTGGCCGGGAACACCGGAATGGCGTCGAGCACCAGCGTGGTAAACGCCCCTGCCAGCGCCAAGTAATCGGCGGGTCCCAGCGGGCGCTCGCACAACTCGGCAAACGCGAACCGCGCCGCCCCCGCCACCGCCCGCGGCACCAGAAGGTGCCGTCCGAGCACCGTGAGCTGGATGGCGTGCGCGGCCTCGCCGCCGAGGCTGGCCCAAGCCTCGTCCATTGCCGCGGCGGCGCCAGGGCCGGTCTGGTAAGCCTCGCCGGTGAAGGCGCGGCGGTGATCGCTGCCAACGAGATGCACGACCTCGAGCCGCGTTTTCAGAATGGCGATGAAGGGCAGGAACAGCTGGCGGTTGAGGCCGTGCTGATAGAGCCGGTCGGGCGCGGTGTTGGACGTCGCCACCACCACCGTGCCGCGGGCGAATAAATGCTCGAACAGCCGGCCGAGGATCATGGCGTCGGCAACGTCGTCCACCTGAAACTCGTCGAAACAGATGAGGCGCTGCTCGAGCCGCTTGGCCACCTCGGGCAAAGGATCGCGGAGGTGTTCGATCTTGCGCAAGCCGTGCAGCAGCGCGTGCGTTTCGGCCATGAAGTCGTTGAAATGAACCCGTCGCTTCGCCACCTCGGCCTCGGCGAAAAACAAATCCATCAGCATCGACTTGCCGCGCCCGACCTCGCCCCACAGATACAGCCCGCGCGGCGGCGCCATTTTGCGGAAGAAGCCGGGGCGCCAGGCAGAAAGGTCCTGCGCGAGGTGATCGAGTTTGGCGGCGGCGGCGTGCTGGCGGCTGTCGGGCTGGATCGTCCGTGCGGCGGCCAGGGCGCGGTATCGCTCGACGACGCTCAAGGGCGGATCGCCTCATGGAGCGCCACGAGGCGTCGGGCGCTGTCGGCGTGCAGCCGTTCCACCATGTGGCCGTCGACCTGGATCACGCCTTTGCCGTGGTTTTCGGGGCGATCGAAGGCGGCGATGATGGCGCGCGCCGCGTCCACTTCGTCGGGGCTGGGCGCAAAGGCGGCGTTGGCCGGGCCGATCTGGCTGGGATGAATCACGGTCTTGCCATCGAAGCCGAAGCTGCGCCCTTGGACGCATTGCGCTGCGAAGCCGCCCGTATCGGCGATGTCGTTGAACACGGCATCGATCACCGCAAGGCCGTGGCAGCGCGCCGCCATCACCGTCGCCGTCAACGCCGCCGCGATGTTGAGCCGGTCGGGCATCGCGCGGGCGCCCATCTCTTTCAGAAGATCGTTGCTGCCGACGACCAAGCAGGCGAGGCGGCCGCCGGCCTCGGCAATGCCGTTGACGTCGGCGACGCCGCGCGGGGTTTCGATCATCGCCCAAATCGCCAGTCCGCCGGCATCGACGGCATGGGCGAGGCGCTGCTCGGCGCGGTGAATGTCGCGGGCCGAGCCGACTTTCGGGATCAGGATGGCATCGGGCTTGGCGGCGGCGGCCATCAACAGGTCGCGGTCGCCCCAGTCGCTGTCGAGCGAATTGATTCGCACCACCACTTCGCGGCGGCCGAAACCGGCCCGCACCGCGGCACAAACCTGCGCCCGCGCCGCCTCTTTCATTTCCGGAGCCACCGCATCCTCGAGATCGAGGATCACGGTGTCGGCCGGCAGTTCGCGCGCCTTTTCCAGTGCCCGCGCGTTGGCGCCGGGCAGATACAGCACACTCCGCCGCGGGCGGATCAGTTTCCGATCATGTTGCGGTTCAACAGGCATTCGGCGATCTGCACGGCGTTGAGCGCCGCGCCCTTGCGCAGATTATCCGAAACCACCCACAGCGAAAGCCCATGTTCCACCGTCGGGTCCTTGCGGATGCGGCTGACGTAGGTGGCGTCTTCGCCGGCGCACTCCACCGGGGTGACGTAACCGCCGTCTTCGTGCTTGTCGACGACCAGGCAGCCCGGCGCCTCGCGCAGGATCGCCCGGGCACGGGCCGCGGTGATCGGCTTTTCGAATTCGAGATTGACCGCTTCCGAATGGCCGATGAACACCGGTACGCGCACGCACGTCGCGGTCACCTGGATGTCGGGATCGAGGATCTTCTGGACTTCCACCATCATCTTCCATTCCTCGCGGGTGTAGCCGGAATCGAGGAAGTCATCGATGTGGGGGATGACGTTGAAGGCGATCTGCTTGGTGAAATGCTCGCTCTCCATCGGATCGGCGACGAACACCGAGCGGGTCTGGCGGAACAATTCGTCCATCGCGTCCTTGCCGGCGCCCGACACCGATTGATAGGTCGACACCACCACCCGCTTGATGGTGGCCTCGTCGTGCAGCGGCTTCAGCGCCACCACCAGCTGGGCAGTGGAACAATTGGGATTGGCAATGATGCCCTTTTTTACGCCCTGATCGAGCACCGCCGCGTTCACTTCCGGCACGATCAGCGGCACCTCGCGATCCATCCGCCAGGCCGAGGAATTGTCGATGATGTAGGGCACGTCGCGGGCGATCTTGGGCGCCCATTCCTTCGACAGCGCCCCGCCGGCGCTCATCAGCACGACATCGGTGCCCTTGAAATCGTAATGCTCGAGGCTATGCACCTTCAGGACGCCGTCGCCGAACGAGACTTCGACCCCGATCGAACGCGACGACGCCAGCGCCACCACCTCGTCGGCGGGGAACTGGCGCTCCTTGAGCACGCTCAGCATCTCGCGGCCGACATTTCCGGTGGCGCCGACAACGGCGACTTTGATGGTCATGGGTCCTGGTCCTTTGGCGAACGGCAAACGCTTACTAGACGCGGCAGCGGGATGAAAGGCTTGGCCGGACGCGGCCACCGGGCGTCTTTACCGAATGTGGTGACTTTTCGCGGGCTGCGACCGGGAGGAATAGCCTCAGCGCGGCGGGCAATGCTAGGCTCTGCGGGCTTCGGCGGACAAGATAACGAGGGTTCGATGAAAATCCGGGTGTTGGGGGTGGCGGGTGTGTGCGCGCTCGCGTTGTGCGTGGCAGCGGGGGCAGCGCCCAAGAAAGCCAAGGTTTCCGCAGGAAAATGCGCCAGTCCGGCCGAAATGTCGGCGCAGTACACAACCGCGATCCAGCAGGAGCTGATGGATGCGGCGCTGGCCTGCGGAGAGACGGCGCGAGTGAACTACAACGCCTTCCAGACCCGCTATGGGCCGGAACTGCGCGTATCCGACCAGCTGATGCTGAAGATGTTCGCCCGCGTGCTTGGCGCCAAGCAGGGTGACAAGGCCTATAATTTGTTCAAGACTGAGTTGGCGGCAAAAGCCGAGCTCCGGCGCACCCACGATCACGAGGATTTCTGCACCGGCGCAACGCTGCTGGCGGGGGCCGCGCTCGGCCCGACCGGGCTGAAGCTGGCCGAGTTTGTCGAAGATGTGCCGCCGGCCGTCCTGGCGGGCGGGGTGTCGGGCTGCGCCATCGTGGCGACGCCGGTTCCCACCATCATCCCGACGCCCAATCCGATGCGGACGGCGGCGGTCACACCTCAAGTGGCGCCCGCTCCGGCCGCTGCACCCCATCCCTAATCCCGTTCGGTCAGATGACCGGCGTTCGCCGCCGGTCCCTGCGGGACAAACAAAAAGGGCGGACCCTCGCGGGCCCGCCCTTCTCGTTGATGCGGCAAGAATTACTTGCCGAGATCGATGACGGCGCGACGGTTTTGCGGCTCGCGCACGCCCGGTCCGGTCGGGACCAGCAGGTCATGGAAGCCCTTGCCGTCGATGGCAATGCCATCGGCACTGAGGCCTTCGCGGACCATTTCGTCCTTCACGGCCTGGGCGCGATCAAGCGACAGCTTCATGTTGTACTTGTCGGAGCCGACGGTGTCGGTATGGCCGACCACCTGCACCTTCACGAAGCCATTGGCC
>NZ_JBWZET010000125.1:0-6549 GCF_056722145.1 Rhizomicrobium sp.
CCTCTACATCCATGGCGGGTTTGGCTACGGCAAGACCCACCTGCTCAACGCCGCCGCTCTGGAATTCCGCAAGCGCTCCAAGAAGGTGCTGTTCCTGCGCGCGGAAGACTTCATGCGCCACTTCCTCGGCGCGCTCTATCGCAAGGACACGCTGAACTTCAAGGAGGAGCTGCGTTCGGCCGACGTGCTGATCATCGACGATCTGCAGCACATCTGCCGTTCCGCCGCGACCGCCTCGGAGTTCCTCTACACCGTCAACGCGCTGGCCGACCTCCGCCGCAAGGTGGTGATCGCCGCCGACCGCGCTCCGGCCGCCCTTGAGGGCCTCGGCGCCGACGTCAAGAGCCGCATTTCCGGCGGACTGGTGATCCAGCTCGGCAAGCCCGACCGCGACACGCGCCTCAATATCCTCAAGCACCGCGCCGCCGAGTTCGGCCGCCTGCGTCCCGGCGTCGTCATTCCGGAAGACGTGCTCGAGCGCATCGCCGATATCGAAGACGCCTCCCCTCGCGAAATGATCGCCGTCTTCACCAAGCTGGCGACCTACGCCGACCTGACCAAGAAGCCGGTGACGGCGGAAATGGCCGAGGAAGCCGTGGGCTTGCGCGCCACCGGCACCAAGAAGACGTCGATCGAGGACATCCAGCGCAAGACCGCCGAGTACTACAAGCTCGACGTGCGCGATTTCCATTCGCCGCAGCGCGCCCGCCGCGTCGCCCGCCCGCGTCAGGTGGCGATGTACCTCGCCCGCATCCTGACGACGCGCTCGCTGCCGGAAATCGGCCGGCGTTTCGGCGGCCGCGACCACACCACCGTGCTGCACGCCTGCCGCCGGGTGGAGGCGCTGTGCAACGAAGACAAGGACTTCAAGTCGGAAGTGGAATTCCTCCGGACGCTGCTGTCGCGCCCGATGTAGTTCTGGAGCAGCGGACCTTTGCTTGGAGCCATGACTTTCCTCCCCCGCGGAGCTCAAGCCGTTGAGCCGCACACCGGTGCAATAGCGGGGGAGGTGGCGCCGCAGGCGACGGAAGGGGGATTGTCGGCATAAAGACGACAGTCTTCATTCCCCCCTCCGCTTCGCTAACGCTCAGCACCTCCCCCGCTATTTCACGATCGTCATCAGAATCGCAGAGCGAGACTCCGCGGGGGAGGAAAGAACTTTCTCAATCCCCCTCGTGGGCGGGCTTGGTCTTCGGCTTGGGTGTCGGCACCGGCGGCGGCGTGTTGGTCGGAGCCTGGGCCGCGGTCGGAATCTTGCCTTCGAAGATGCGGCGCAAAATGCCCGGCGCCAGCGCCGACAGCGGATTGACGCTGACGCTCGGTTCGTCGGCATTGCCCGAGACGCTGTAGGTCATGCCGATGATGCCCTCGCCCTGCTTGGAGGTCACCAGGGTGCCGAGCAGCGGAATGTTGCCGAGCACGCTGTTGATCCCGAACAGCGGAACCAGCGAGCCCTTGAGCGCGATGGCGTTCTTCGGCCGGTCGATATAGCCCTCGGCCGAGACACCGATCGCCGGACCAACGGCACGCACTTCGCGCACCGACAGGACCTTGTTCTTGGACGAGAACGGCACTTCCAGCGAATCCACTTCGATGCCCTGCCCCTGCATCAGATTGGCGAGGCCGAGCAGCGAGCCGGCGGAGAACAGGCGGGCCAGGAACGGCTGGTTCAGCACCTTGAATTCGCGCAGCATCGCCTTGCCCTGGAAATCGGGCGCCGAGGATGGCGCAACCTGATCGGCGGAGGTCGGAAAGGTTGCGTTCATGTCCAGCTTGCCGCCCTTCATGCCGGTGAAGCCGTACAGACCCTGCAGCAACAGGCCGGTGTCACCCGTCGTCATGCTCAGGCGCCGCCCGCCGTCGCCTGGAGCGATGCTCATCGACAGCGAGGCGGCTTTCGACAGATTGCCCGACAGCGACAGCGTCGCGGTGCGATCGGCAACGCCGGCCATGTCGAGGGCGAAATTCGACAGCGCCACGCCGTCGCGCAAGGCGAGCCGGTCGAGATGGGCGCTGACCCGGAACGGCTCGTCGAACTTGGTGTCCTCGCTGCCGCTGGAGCCCTCAGCGCCGATGCGCGAGCCGTCGAGCGAGTGACCGCGGATGGTGAGATCGCTGCCGCTTGCGCCTCGCGTCAGCGTGAGCGAGAAATCGTTCTGCGGCCCGAGGCGGACTCCCGGCGCCTGCACCTGCGCCAGATGCCCGCCTTCGAACTTGGCGTTGGCATTGACCGAGGTGCCCGGCCCGCTGATGTGAATGCCGACGGTGTCGATGGCGCTCCCCGCCGTAAATCCAGCCGCCAGCCGCGCCGTCATCGGGAAACCGGCCGGCTTGTTGACGCCGATCAGGTTGAGGGTGACGACCGTCGGCGTCAGGTCGAGCGTCAGGTTGGCCTGCTGCAGCGCCCCGCGGTGACCGGTCAGCGAGCCGCTGATGCCGATCGGGCCCTTCACATAATCCTTGAGACCGATGCCGAGCGTGGTACGCGCGGTATCATCGACGCTGCCTTTGAGGTTCACCCGCGTCGTGATTGGGCCTTTGGCGGTGGAGAATTCCTCGGTCCAGTCGAGCGCCAGACGCGATGCCGAGCCGCCGAGCCCGGACGTGCCCGTCGCCTTCAGCCGGTCGTTGTCGATGGTGAAGGTCACGTTGCCGTCGGTGAGCTGGGTCGCTTTGCCGAGCGTGAGGGCAAAGCCGGAGACCTGCGCTTTGATCCCGATGGCGATGCGATCGACCGACACCGACCGCAGCATCGGAATCTTGAACGACAGGTCGAGCGTGGCATCGCCTTTGGCACTGGCGGCATTGATGCCGAAACGCGTCGGATAACGCAGGTTGCCCATGTCGACCAGCACCAGCACGTCGGGCATCGCGCCCTGCACCTTGCCGGTGACGACGCCGAGTTCGTCGGGCGAATTGAAATCGGGAATTTCGAACCGCGTCGCCTTGACCGCCAGCGGGCCGATGCGGGCCGCCGCGATATCCGCCACCAGCGACGTTCCGGTGACGACCGCAGTGCCGTGGATATCGGTCATCGGCGTCAGGCCCTTGATGTAGGTGGCCTCGGCATTACTGACGGCGAACTTCACCGAAATGGCTTCCGGCGGCAGCGCCGGCTGATCGAGCATCCCGGGCGTGACATGAATCTCGAAGGCGACCGGCCCGATCGTGCCGTTGGGCATGTTGGCGTCGACCCAGTCGCGCCCGCCTTGCGCCGCCCCCAGCGGCCAATAATGCACGAGATCGCGCACCTTCATCGCCGCGAACGATCCCGTCAGCTCGACGCCGGGCGACTGGCCATCCGCCAGCGTGATCTGGCCCGAGGCCTTCAATCCCATCGCGGCGCCGCCGGCGGACAGCTTTTCGACAGTGAATTTGCGCGTGGCGCGATCCCAGGCGCCTTTGACATCGATAGTCTCGAATTCGACCGGCTTGGCGAACACCCCCGGCCACGCCAGCCCCAGTCGGGCGATGTGCAGTTCGCCGCCCAGCCCGGTGATATCGCCTTCGGGATTGACCGTGAAGCCAACGTGCCCGTCGAGCTCGGCCTTGATCTTGTCGGCGACGAGGCTGGCGTGATCGAGCACGACCTCGTTGCGGATGCCGTCGAAATGGCCCTTGGCGGCAAGATGGGAGACGTGGACATGACCGTTGCCGACGTCGGGAACGGTGAACGCTCCTTGCCCCGCGGCAGTGAAATGGGCGGCAACGAGGCGCGGCCCGTCGATCGTAAAGGTGCCGTCGAGATCGAGCTTCAAGGCGGTGTTCTTGACCGCCGCAAAGGCATTCGAATTGGCGGCTAGCGAATGCAGCGACAGCCCCGTCACCGCGATGTGGCCGGTGACCGGCTGCTTGCCCTCTGGAAACAGGACGTTGCCTTTGACGTGGGCCGGGAAGCCGGAAATCTCCATGTCGGCATCGAACACCGAGGCCAGCGCGGGCCCTTTGCGACGCAGGGTGAAATCGGCCCTTGGCGCCACGACGAATAGTTTCGAAGTCTCGTCGTAGAAGGCGAGCCGGGCCCGGCGCACAGAAAAGCTCTCGAGCGTCGACGGTCCCTTGCTGTCTTTCAGCGCGTCCTCGAGGCGCTTCAGGATGTCTTCTTCCTGGCGATCCCTGCCGACGCCGAGGCGTAAGCCGCCATCCGCAGTCCGCACCAGCGTGAGCTGCACGCCGACCAGGACGATCCGTTTGACTTCGATCTTGCCCTGCAAGAACGGTCCGGCGGCGATGTCGATGTCGGCTTTCGGCGCCTGCGCGATAATGCGGCCATCGCGGTCGAACACCCGGGTGCCGAGAATGACGAGGTTGATCTTGCCCTCGTCGCGCTCCCATTCGACGGCCGCCTGGTCGTATTTGACGGTGACGCCCGGCAACGCCCGGTCGATCGCATCCGCCAGCGAACCGGCGAAAGGCCCGAGTGATACCGGCCCGATCAGAAGACGGATGCCGGTGCCGATCACGAACAGCAAAAGCACACCGATGATACCGGCAGCCACCAGCCCGGCGCGACCGAAATGGTGCGCCTTCACGGTCCGCAGCAATGCGATCGGGTTCACCTGACTGTCCGCCCTCTCAAGGTCCGCGCCTGTCCCCAGTCCCGTGTGTCGTAGGCTATTGCGCAGAATCGCGCCGCACAGTATCGCCTATAGAGCTTAACGGCCTGTTCACCACCTAAACTATGGAACACGAATGGACCTCAAGCCCGGTGATAAGGCGCCCGCCTTCAAACTCGCCACCGACGGCGGTGGTGAAGTGTCACTCGCCGGCCTGAAGGGCAAGCCCTTCGTGCTCTACTTCTACCCTAAGGACAATACATCCGGTTGTACCCGTGAAGCGGTCGACTTCACGCTGCTGGCCCGGAAATTTGAAAAGCTGGGTGTGGCAGTGGTCGGCGTCTCCAAGGACAGCGCCACTTCGCACGATCGTTTCAAGGAAAAGCACGGCCTCAAACTCACGCTCGCCTCCGATCCCGAAACCCGGATCGCCCAGGATTACGGCGTCTGGATCGAAAAGACGCTCTATGGCCGCAAATCGATGGGCGTCGAGCGGTCGACGTTCCTGATCGACAAGGCGGGAAAAATCCTGGCGATCTGGCGGAAAGTGAAGGTTGATGGCCATGCGGAGGCCGTGCTCGCCGCGGCAACCGAGCTTTGAGTGCGACCAGATCGCGTGACCCGGTCCCGCAGCGATTAACCGCATCGTCGTTTTTCTGGGCTAATAGCTTGAACAAGCGCCAGGAATTCGGTGAAATGCCATCCCAAGGGGTCGGCGTGAAGAAAGACGCCCAAAAGGGAAGTGGTGAGATGGCGGATTCGCTCCTGGAGCGCGCCTGGGCGTGGCTACACGAGACTTTTCCCGAACGCCAAGTCTACATACGCAGCGATGGCCGCGTACAATTCTTCACCTTCAGCCCAATCCTGCAAGCCATGATGGCCGGGCTCTGCTTGATTTTCCTCGGCTGGGTCGCCTTCGCAACGGTCAACGTGATCTTCAAAGACCGCATCATCGCGGGCAAAGAACATCGCTTCCAACTGGCGGTGCAGAATTACGAGAACCGCGTCGCCGATCTGCAGGGCTCCTACGACGAGGTCAACAACGCGCTGATCTCGGCGGACGAAAAATTCAAATCCGCAGCCGATGAGTTGGAAGCCAAACAAAACATCATCATGGGCGTGCTCGACCGCAAGAAGCAGGTCGATGCGACGCTGAACCGGCAGGACACCACCAGCCAGGCCGCGCATGAGACCTTCGACGGCGGTCCGGGTGACTCGGTCGATACGGCGCCTCCGCCCTCGCAGATCCAGCAGAATTCCGGCGGCGCCGATTTGGCTGTCACGCCGCAACCGGTCAAGCCGCAGCAGCGCTCGGCCAAGCCGACCCGCGCCAGCATGCTCGATTTCAGTACAACCGTCGGCCGCTGGGCCGGCGCGCTGTTCGGACGCCGCGAGCCGGCGGAGATTTCGCCCGAAGTCATCACGCGCCATCCGGTGTTGCGCCAGCTCGCCGTGCAGACCGAACGCATTCGCCGCCTCAGCGCCGGCCAGACCGTCCTGATGGCGCGCACCCAGAGCCAGGTCTCGGAAGGCATCGGCCATATCCGCGCCGTGCTGAAGCGCACCGGCATCAACCCCGAACAGTTTGCCGAGCGCGTGCGCGCCGGTGAAGGCGGGGTCGGCGGTCCGGAAATTCCGCTGTCGGCCGTGTCCATCGAGGGCATCAGCGATACCGCGTTCCAGCAGGCTTACCTGAAATCGTCGGCGGACCTTACGGTGATGACCGAATTGCTCGGCGGCATGAAGCATGTGCCGCTGATCACGCCGGTTGCCGGTCCGTCGTTCGAGCGCACCAGCGGTTTCGGCGCCCGCGTCGATCCGTTTACCGGCCGCTACGCCTTCCACCCCGGCATCGACTGGTCAGGGCCGACCGGCGCCATCGTGCGCTCGACGGCGCCCGGCGTGGTCGTCTGGGCCGACGTGCGCGGCGGCTATGGTAAGATGGTGGAAATCAATCACGGCTACGGTATCCATACGAGATACGCACATCTGT
>NZ_JBWZET010000126.1:0-8422 GCF_056722145.1 Rhizomicrobium sp.
GGCGATCAGCCGGCCGGTGCCTCTCGGCGAGGCGCATCGCTGCGTCCAATACTATCCACCGGAAGCCCTGCGGGGCGGCGTCGAAGGTCGCAACGCCGTGCGGTTCGACGTCACCGATGAAGGCAAGGTCGCCAACATCCAGATCTACCAGTCGAGCGGTTCCGCGCTGCTCGACGCCGCCCTCGTCTCCTGTGTCGCCCGTTGGGAGTACAGCCCCGCCATGCTGGATGGCAAACCGGTGACGGTGCCGTGGCAAGCAAGCGTCGTCTGGAGTGCGCACGGCAAGCCTCACAACGACTGACCGTGCCGGCGCGGCGCTGCGAGCTTCCCCTCACGGTGCCGCGCCTTTTCAAACGTGCGCGGCGGCAAATCCCGAGCGCAGCGCGCCTTCGATGGTGGCGGGAAGCCCGGTCTGGATCCAGTCACCGGCCAGCAGCAAATTTTTCCAGCGCGTCTGGGCCGGCGGACGCAGGGCATCCTGCTCGGGCGTCGCGGCAAAGGTGGCGCGCTTTTCCTTGACGACCTGCCAGACTGGAAACACCGGCGGCAGGTTCAGCGCTTTGGCGACATCGTCCCACAGCGTGCGCGCCAGCGCTTCGCGATCGCGGTCGACCAGCCAATCGGCACCACTGACGGTGACCGAGACGCGATCCTCAAACGCGAAAATCCATTCCGCCGTGCCGCCGATCACGCCCAGCATCTTCGGCGTCCCATTTTTCTGCGCGCGTTCGGACGGAAATCCGGTTCCCACTTTTCCTGAAAGCGCTTGGGCCGGCGGCGCAACCTTGAAATGGGCATTGACGATGGCGCGGAACTCGCTCGGCACCGTCAGCTCGGGCACGAGGTCTTTCGCCACCCACGGCGGCACCGCCACAACGACGCGATCGTCCCGCCCCACCGGCACGGTGTTTTCCGGAAATTCGAGCGCCAGAATGCGGTCGTGATCGTAAACGATCCGGCGCAGCCGCTGGCCGAAATGGACCATGGCGTGCTGCTCGGCGAGCGTTTTCAGGGCCGGCTCGATGAAGGCCTGCCCGAGATTGGGATGGGCGATGCGTGGACGGTAGGCTCGCCCGCCTTTGGCCATCGTCTCTTTCAGCACCGCCGTCGTCAGCTTTGCCGAGCCCAGCTTCGGATCGGTGTTGAGGATGGCGAGCAGCACCGGCCCCATCATCTTTTGCCACAACGGGCCGTCGGTGGGCACGAGATCGCCGACGGTTGCCGCGGGCCCCGCCGCCAGCAAGCCGCCGAGCCTGAAATAATCGAACGCCGTCGTCCCCGGCACGCGCCGCTGCGACGAGAAAATCCACCACGGCAGCGGCCCTTCGTTGGGCTTCAGCGTCCAGCGCGCTCCGTCGCGCAAATCGACGAAATCGAACGCGGCGTGCTCGGGTCCGATCAGCGCATCGCGCGAACCGATCGATTTGAGGAACGCCTGCACCGCGGGATTGCCCGACAGCACCAGGTGATTGCCATTGTCGATAATGCAGCCGAGCGTCGCGTCGACATAGGAGCGGCAACGTCCGCCGGCATGACCGGACGCCTCGTAGACCACGACGTCGTCGCCGACTTCGGCCCTGGTCACCGCGGCCGCCAGCCCCGCCAATCCCGCGCCGACGACGATGGTTCTCATCGGAGAATCCCGTAGCGCAAGGCGAGCCACCCGAGCAGCAGCTTCGGCACCTTCACCCGCCGGCGTGGCGGCACCCAGCCTTGCGTTTCCATGCGTTTGAGAATTTCGGCATAGACCGCGCTCATCAGCTTCGGCGCCCGCAAATCGCCTACCGGCCGCACCGCCATGATGCGATCCGACTCCGCGTAGTGCTTCTTCGCCAGCGCCACGACCTGGCGGCAGGCGGCGTCAATTTCCGGCTTGGCCAGCGCTTCCGCGGGATTGACCGGTCCGATGGTACCGAGAAAATCGCGCGGCAGATAAAGCCGGCCGACCTCGGCGTCCTCGTCGAGATCGCGCAGGATGTTGGTGAGCTGCAAGGCGCGGCCGAGATGGAACGCCAGCGCGAATCCGGGCTCGTCCTCCATGCCGAACACCTTGATCGACAGCCGTCCGACGGCACTGGCGACGCGATCGCAGTAAAGATCGAGCACGTCGAGATTGGGCGCCACGATGTCGCCTTCGAGGTCCATCGCCATGCCGTCGATCACCGCCAGGAAATCGGCGAGCCGTGGCTGGTAGGTATCCACCACCTCTTTCAGGAACGCGGCGTGGCCGGCGTGGGCGCCGGTGTAGAGCGCCTTCAGATCGTCCCGCCAATCCTCGAGTTCGGCGAGGCGTTCTTCGCGCGTGCCCTCGCCATCGTCGGCGATGTCGTCGACGGCGCGGCAGAAAGCATAGATCGCATACATTCCTTCGCGCCGCGCCTTGGGTAAGAGCTTCATGGCGGAATAGAACGACGAACCGGCGGCCTTGCGGCGCACCGCTTCGATTTCCGGGGCGGAGGAAGCTGGCGTCATAGTGAAATTCTGCGGCTGAAACGGGAGGAAACGAACCGCCCGAAGGCGGAGACGGCGAGCGGAATCAGCTCGGATTTTCGATGATGTACGCGTTCGCCCAAGGGATCGGCGGTGAACAGGCGGATGTTGAGGTCCTCGGCGAAACGCTGGATCAGGGCGACCTCGAACGCCAGGCGCGGATCGCGGATCTTGCCGGCGAACGCCGCCGATGTGGCGAGCAGGTCGGCATTGCGCGACGCCAGTTCGTTGAGCACCGCCTTCAACGCCGGGCGCGCCTGCGCCTCGCCCAGCATCTCGACCGAAGCGCCGTTCTTTTTCAAAACGTCCTCGGGAAGATAGACGCGATTGATGTCGCGATAATCCTTGCCGCAATCCTGCAGATGATTGATCACCTGCAGCGCCGCGCACAACGCATCGTTCAACGGCCAGACGCTGCGATCCTCACCGTGGACATCGAGCACATAGCGCCCGACCGGCATCGCCGAATAGCGGCAATAGTCGATCAGCTCGTCCCAGTCGGCGTAACGCAGCTTGGTGACATCGCGGCGGAAGGCTTCCAACAGATCGGCGGCGTGATCGGTGGCGAGCCCGCGCTCGTCCAGCACGGTGCGCAGCCGCACGCCCTCGGGCGACACGTCGGACCCGCCCATCAGGGTCAGGCGCATGTCTTCGAGCAGCCGCAGTTTTTCGTCCGGCGCCGCGGTAGCGTTGTCGGCAACATCGTCGGCGGTGCGAACAAAATTGTAGAACGCCATCACCGCCGGGCGATGGCGCGGCGCGATGACCACCGAGGCGACGGGAAAATTCTCGTCGCGATGGCCCTTGCCCGATTTCAGTGCCGCTGCGTCGTTCATGCTCATGTCATCTTGGCCTGGGCGCGACCCTTCCACATGCCGCCACGCCCGCGCCAGTGTTGCACGGCCGAGTCCACGGTGAATGCGGCATAAAGGACACCGATCAGGGGCAATGCTACTCCCCAGACCGGCGAACGCCGATAGAAATGCAATATCGGCTGGAAACAAACCGTCATCACGGCCCAGGTCAAGGCGCCGAAGACCGCACCGCCGCCCACGAGGCCGGCCAGCGGCACAACGTAGAGCAGCATCATGCCGACGACGGTTCCCAAAAGCGCGAGCGGCGAATAGCCGAGCTGGGCATAGGCCGAGCGCGCGACCATGGCGCGGATATCGGACAGGCGCGGGTAAGGCCGGATCGATACCGCCCGCCGGGTCAGCCCGAGCCAGATCGGTCCTTGCCGCTTCAAGGCGCGGCCGAGGGCGCAATCGTCGATGATCTCGCCGCGGATTGCCGCGATCCCGCCCGCCCGGTCCAGCGCTGCGCGCTCCACCAACATGCAGCCGCCCGCCGCCGCCGCGGTCTTGGCCCTGGGATCGTTGACCCAGGCAAACGGGAACAGCATGGCGAAGAAGAATACGAAAGCGGGGACGAGAAGCTTCTCGGCAAAGCTGGCGCAATTGAGCTGCGCCATGAGCGACACCAGTACCAGCCGCCCGCCTTTCGCCCGCGTCACCAACTGCCGCAGATTGTCGGGCGCATGGGTGATATCGGCGTCGGTGAGCCAGAGATAATCGGTATCGGCCGCCGCCACACCCTGACTGACCGCGAACAGCTTGCCGGTCCAGCCCGGCGGATGCGGCGCACCGCTGACGACCGTGACGCCCAGGTTGCGCGCGATGGCCGCGGTGGCATCGTCGCTCTGATCGTCGACCACGATGATGCGGAACGGCCCGGGATAGTCCTGCGCCTTCAGGCTTTCGACGCAAGCGCCAATGCCCGCCGCCTCGTTGCGCGCCGGAATCACGGCGGTGACGGAGGGCCAAACGTCGGGCGCGCGCGCCGGCGGCTCATCGCGTTCGCGACACAGCCAGAACCAGCCGCGGCCGAACACCAGCACCAGCCAGATCGCCAGCGCCATACCGGTGACGATCCCTGCGATCATTTGAGATATCCGGCCGCCTTGAACCAGGCGAGCGCATCGGTCAGCGCTTCCGTATACGGACGGGCGCTGTAGCCGAGGTCCCGCGCCGCTTTCGCCGACGAAAAAAACATGTGGTACTTCGCCATTTTCAGCGCATCGGCGGTGACGAACGGTTCCTTGCCGGTCAGCATGGCGAGACCTTCTGCTATCCAGGCGATCGGATAAAGCGGCGTTCGCGGCAGATTGATGGTCGGCGCCTTGCGCCCCACCAGCCCGGCAATCACCGCCAGCATCCGGCGCAACGACACGTCCTCGCCGCCCAGAATATAGCTTTCGCCGATGCGTCCCTTTTCCAGCGCCAGCAGATGCCCTTCGGCAACGTCATCGACATGGACGAGATTGAGCCCGGTATCGACGAATGCCGGAATCTTGCCGGTTGCCGCTTCGACAATGATGCGCCCCGTCGGTGTCGGCTTGATGTCGCGCGGGCCGATCGGGGTGGAAGGATTGACGATCACCGCCGGCAGGCCGTCCTCGGCGACCATCTGTTCCACCAACCGTTCCGCCACCAGCTTCGAACGCTTGTAGGCGCCGATCGCGCTTTCTGCGGTATGGCGGCAGGTTTCGTTGACCGCGACGCCATCGCTGCGCGCCTTCAAGGTGGCGACCGACGACGTATAGACAATACGCTCAACCCCCGCCGCCAGCGCCGCCTGCATCACCGCGCGCGTGCCGTTCAAATTATTGCGGACGATCTCTTCCGGGTCCCTCGCCCACAGCCGGTAATCGGCGGCGACATGGAATAGCACGCGCGCCCCCGCCATTGCCTCGGTCAGCGCGGCGCAATCCATCATGTCGGCGGTGACGATCTCGGCGCCCAGCCCTTCGAGATTATCGCGGCGCGAGGAGGCGCGGACCGCGAGGCGCAGTCCGAAGCCATTCTGCTTCAGCCGCCGCGCCACGGCCGAGCCGACGAATCCGGACGCGCCGGTGACGAAGGCAAGCCCGCTCATGCCGCTTCGCTCTCCTTGTCGCGGGAAAAGGCGCGTTTGCCTTCCACCGCCTGCCAGATCAGGAGCACCGGAATGCCGAGCACCACGTCGCGGGCGCGTTTCAGAAGCGACACCGCCAGCCCCATTTCCGGTCCCGCTCCGAACACCGGCGCCAACGCGGCATAGCCTGCCTCCTGCACGCCGACCGCGGCCGGAATGAAGATCGCCGCCGAACGCAGCGCCGACAGCAGGCTCTCGATTGCGATGCAATCCATCATGTCGACGTGGGCGCCGCATAACCGGAACATCACCCACAGCCAGAACGCGGCCGCCATCCAGGCGATCAGGTGATAACTCGAGCACAGCGCCAATTTCATCGGCTGCTGGTAAAGCGCCTCGATTTCGGCGGTGAACTGTGCGGTGTGAGAAACCGCCTTGGGCAGGAACTGCCCCGCCATCTTGGTCGCGAGCTTCGAGCCCTTGCGCTGCAGCACCACGAACGCGATCACGCCAGGCACCAGCAACGCCGTGCCGAGGATCAGCGCGTCGATGTAGACCGCCAGCTCCGGCGACGCTTTCAATCGTGTGAAGCCGATCAGCAGGCCGATCACCGTGAAAGCGATTTGCGCCATGGTCTCGCAGGTGATGTCCACCACCGCCGTGGAATAGGCCTTGGTGGAAGGAATGCCGGCCAGGATGCCGGCCCGCGCCCCGATGACGATGCCGCCGATGTTGGTGAAGGGCAGCAGGTCGGTGGCGGAATCACGCAACTGGCGCGAGGCGAAGAACACCCAGTACGGCACCAGCGCTCCGACCACCGAGCGCCACGCCAGCGCCAAAAAGGCGATGATCGGCATGGCCGTGATCAGGATCACCACGAAGCCGAACCAGCCGACGCGCGTGATGGCGCCATACACCTCGGCGACGCCGATGTGCCACACCACGAAGACCGCCAGGGCGAAGCCGACGATCAGCGCAACGACAGTCCAGATCTTCATGCCAACGCTATGTCTTCCTGAATTCCGGCAGGAAGCGCCGGATCAGCCGCACCATGGCCGGAACAAACGTCGGCCGCAACAGGCGGCTGTCATACACCCCAAGGCGGCGATCGTTCTCGCTGAGACAGAGGTCCATCAGCGCGGCGGGCGAGATATCCACACCCAGCTGGTCGGCGCCGTTAACGGTGAAATTGGCCTCTTTCTCGCCGCCGCCGATGTTGGAGGCGATGCCGATCCGCTCCAGGATCAGATAGGCCCAGATCAGCCCCACCTTAAGTTCGAACCAGGGCCGTCGCCACAGCGGCAGGTTGCGGCGGTGCCACGCCAGCCAATTGACGAAAAACAGAATATGGCGGCCCTCCTCGGCGATCACCGGCTCGAACGTGTCCACAAGTTCGGGTGGGAAGAAGCCCGTGCGACGGGCCGATTCGAACAGGCCAAAGGCGAAAAAGCTGTCGACGCATTCGGAAAATCCGACCTGCAGGAACGCCCATTCGGGGTTTTTGGGCGCGGGATAAGGGGGCTCGGGCTTCAGCGCGATGCCATAGGCTTGCACAAGATTGGCCAGCACATGGCGATGGCGGCGCTCCTCGAAGGCGTCAAGCTCAATCGCCTGGCGCAGCAGCGGGTCGCCGGCCAGGGCGGCATAGGAGCCGACCCAGACGCCGGCCCGGTTCTCGGTCTGCACCGCGATATCCCAGATCGGCAGCGCAGTGATAATCGCTTGGGTCTTGGCGTCCAGCACCGGCCAGTCGATCACCGCCGGCTTGTAGGGGTTGAAGGTCGTCAGCAGCGTCTTGCAGAACAGCCGCAGATGCTCCGCCGACCCCACCCGGATCGGCCCCTCGGGCACGGCGATGGGGGCGAAATCGAGATTCGGCAAGGCAAGCGTCACAGGTGGGCCTTGGTCGATGTTTCAGAATTAGTCTAAACTACAACCGTAAGACCTTCCAATCCCCGTAGCGGAGCGGAAAACAAAAATATTGAATTCAATTCCGGCTAAGCAGCGACCGCGCCACGAAAATCGCCCGATTAGCGGGGGGTGCCAAGGCGCCGGAACATCCCGATTCAAATTCGAATCGCTCGCAACAACGACGCGATTGCGACGCGTGTTCGTCAGTCTCTCTCCGGCGCGGTCAAACAACACCAAAGAGGTAGGTGTGCCCGCGCCGGTTTCAAGGCGGCGGAATGTCGGAGGTGCGCTTGTCCGCAAGAGACACAGCAGAATAGCCAAATTGAAAAATAGAATTTCAGGAAAACAAAAACGGATACACTCCTTTTGCATTCAGAGCTTAATGAAATGTCCAAAGTTCGAGGAAGGCCTCGGATTCGGTATCTACCATTCATGCCTGCGCTCAGAAGGATTAGTGAGCTTCGCAACCAAGCCGACCATATTGCCGCAATTATAGCCGGAACCATCCTGGAAGGCGCGCTGGAAAAGCGCCTCGCCGGACGGATGAGGAGAATGGCAGCGAAAGATCACAACAGGATTTTTCATAATGGTCCGCTGCGCAACTTTCAGCCAAAAATTTTGCTCGGCCAAGCTCTAAGCCTGTACGGACCTATTACGGTGAAGGAGCTTCAGGTGATCGCCGATATCAGAAACTGCTTTGCTCACACCGTGCGCGAGGTCACCTTTAGTACTCCAATGATAAGTCATCGATGTAATGCGTTACGACGTTGCGAAATGCGTGCGCCACCGTTCTTCTCTAACATCCTATTGGGTTACGAAACGCTTGATGACCATCTGTACCGAGACTCTCGAAGACAGGTACAATCATCTGCAAAACTCCGATTTCTTTATAGCGTTCTCATACTCGTATTCATGCTTGAGAGCATACCTGATGATCGTCCAGTTCGGAGTCGCGCCTCATGGCCCGGTTTCTTCACCTAGAGCATCGGACGTTCGGCCGGAATCCCTTGATCGTCCCACGCCCCTCGGTGTCATGGCCCGCGACTGCGGGCCATCCAGGTACCATCTGGCACAACCCCGAAGATCGCGACAGATTTGACCTGGATCG
>NZ_JBWZET010000127.1:0-44503 GCF_056722145.1 Rhizomicrobium sp.
GCCTGCCGGCGCATCGCGGCGAGGAAGTGACCGACGATGTCATCGACGGCCCGCAGACCGCCGTCTGGGAAGAGGCCGAAAACCGCCTCCACGCCCAGAAGGCGATCATGCAGTGGTGTTTGGGCAAGCTGTAGGTTCTTGTCATCGGCAAGCGCGATGAGAAATTCCTCATCGTCCAGTCGTGCGGCGAGAACAAGTGCATGAGGGGATAGTCATGCCGCAAACCCTTCTTTCCCTCGCCGGGCGCGAGCCGGTCTTGCCCAAGCTGGCCGACTCCGCGCTGGTGCTGATCGACTATCAGAACGAATACCTCAAAGGTCCGTTGGAATTACCCGATGCCGCGGCCGCCATTGCCGTCGCCGAGCGCATGTTGAATGCCGCCCGCGTTGCCGGCAGCCGCATCATTCATGTCCTGCAGAAGGGCTCCAAGGGCGGCACCTTCGACCACGCCGGCTGGGGCGGCCAGCCGATCGCGCAGTTGCAACCGGCCGCTTTCGAGGAGGTGGTGGAAAAGCCGCGCCCGTCCAGCTTCTTCCAGACCGATCTCGACGTGCGGCTCGGCGCCGGCGGCCGCTCCGTCATCTTCATGGGCTTCATGACCCATATGTGCGTCTCGACCACGGTCCGCCAGGCGCTCGATTACGCCTATGTCTCGACGGTGGTCGCCGACGCCTGCGCCTCGCGCGATTTGCCCGGGCTCGGCGGCATCGTTCCCGCCCGCACCGTGCACGAGGCGGAACTTGCCGCGCTCGGCGACCGCTTCGCGGGCATCTTCACGGCGGCACAAATTCTGGGTGATACGGGCAGCGATTGAATTTCGTCGCCGAAGCCCTATATCCCTGCGACCATGGAAACCTATCAGAACGCCCCGGCGGGCGATTTCGTCCTGCCGTTCGATGTTGCCCCGGCCGGGATTCGCGGCCGTTTCGTGCGGCTCGACGCCACCTCGGCGCGCGCCCTCAGCGTGCATGCCTTGCCCGAGCCCGCCGCGCGCGTGGCCGGTGAGGTGCTGGCGCTGTCGGTCCTGCTCGGTACTGCGTTGAAGCTCGACGGGCGGCTCACGGTGCAGACCAAGTCGAACGGACCGCTCGATCTGGTGGCGGCCGATTACTACGGCGCCTCCGACGGCAAGCCCAAGGGCGTGCGCGGGTTCGCGCGCCTCGATGCCGCGGCCGATCTCGGCGACAAGCCTTTGTTTGCGGCACTGACGGGCAAGGGCGCGCTCGCGATCACCATCGAGCCGTTGCGCGGCGGCAAGACCTATCAGGGCATCGTCGATCTGTCGCCCAAGGGCATCGCCGCGTCGGCTGAAATCTATTTCGAGCAGTCCGAGCAGTTGCCGACGCTGATCCGCCTCGCCGCCGCGCCGGTGTTCACGCCCGGTTCAAAGGAGCCACAGTGGCGCGCCGGCGGCTTGATGCTGCAGACGACCCCGGGTGCCGCGCGCGGCCCCGATGATTGGGACCGCCTCATGGCGCTGGCCGCCACGGTGGAAGACATCGAACTCCTCGACACCACGCTCAGCGCCGAAACGCTGCTGTGGCGCCTGTTCAACCAGGAAGAAGTGCGGGTGCTGCCGGCCGAGGAAATCGCTTTCCGCTGCGACTGCAACGGCGAACGCATCGCCGCCGTGCTCCACTCCTATACCGCCGAAGACCGCGCCGGTCTCGCCGACGACGACGGCGTCATCCGCGCCAAATGCGAATTCTGCGGCGCCGTGCACGAAATCGGCAAGGCGGGGGTTAATTAACTATCCGACTGATTTAGCTGCAGATCATGGCAGTGGCACAGTAGACTCCGGTGGCTCCAATTAATGGTAGACTGCTCTCGCGAATAAGGGGGGCGCACCATGGCTATCACTTTGCTGGGGAACTGGAAATCGGGCAAGGCATTTGATCTTCACACAGTATCAAGCAGCCACCTTGGGATGGATCAATACGGCCATGATCGCTTCGACAACACCAGGAGCGAGATGGGCCAGCTTGTCTACGAACTGAAATATCATTTCAGCCGGGAGGCGATTCCGCGCATCGTCGAGATGCTCGACGGGATCGGAGGGATCGAGGGCTTTGATTGTCTTGTGCCTATTCCCACAACTAAGAAAAACCGGCCGGTTAAAGCTGTGGAACTGATAGCCGAAGCTCTGGGTAAGCGCCGAAGAGTGAAGGTATTCTCAGAATTGCTGCTAAATGGCGGAGACGAAGAGCTGAAAGGTACATCAGACCCGATTGAACGCAACGACCGGCTCCGAAGCGCTCTTTCGCTCTCCGGTATACCTGATGTATCAGGCCTGAAGATCCTTCTAATCGACGATTTGTATCGGTCGGGTTCGACGCTTTCGGTGGCTACGGATTTGCTTTATTCACAGGGTAAGGCATCATCAGTATCGGTTCTCACAATGACAAAGACACGGAGCAACCGGTGACTACCGTATTTTTGTCTGGCTCAAGAAAAATCTGCCGCTTGGCCGATGAGGTTCGCGGTCGCATCGGTAATATGGCTTCGACCAATCTCGGAATTGTGATCGGAGATGCGAACGGTGCGGATAAGGCGATGCAGTCTTATCTGGCGTCGATTTCGTACGCGAATGTAACAGTATTTTGTGCCGGGGATCACTGCCGAAACAATGTAGGCAGATGGTCCGTAACAGCGATCCCACTTCCCCACGGTCTTTCAGGGCGCCTAGCTTATGAACAGAAAGACAAGGCGATGGCCAAGGTCGCAGATTTCGGTTTCGTCGTATGGGACGGGGCAAGCTCAGGGTCTGTAGCAAATATGTCGGAGCTTTTGAAAGACGGGAAGAAAGTCGTTGTATACCACGTCCCCACGAAGCGGTTTTACAACCTCTGCTCTGAAATTCAGTTTGTTGCGTTATTGAGCACCTGTAACAGTGAAATCCTCGATGAGATTGACCGAAAAGTCAGGTTGCCTTTGGGGATTGCCCGAAGAGCTTCAACACCGTCATTCTTGTAGCTTCGCGGCTGCGCGACTGTAGAACGCCTCATCCCTCATTCCTGCTGGTCGGATTGCCGATCACATGGAGAAATTCGCGGCGGGTGGAGGGGTTGGTGCGGAAGGCGCCGTGCACGGTGGAGGTCACCATCGTCACGCCCGGCTTGTGGACGCCGCGGGTGGTCATGCATTGGTGGGTGGCTTCGATCACCACCGCAACGCCCTTCGGCTCAAGCACGCGCTGGATGCATTCGGCGATCTGGGCGTTCATGGTTTCCTGCACCTGGAAGCGGCGCGCAAAGGTGTCCACCACGCGGGCGAGTTTGGAAATCCCGACGACGCGATTGTTGGGCATGTAGCCGATGTGGACGCGGCCGATGATCGGCGCCATGTGGTGCTCGCAGTGGCTTTCGAAGCGGATATCCTTCAGCACCACCATGTCGTCGTAGCCTTCCACTTGCTCGAAGGTGCGCTTGAGATATTCCTCGGGGTCTTCCTGGTAGCCCGAGAACCAGTCCTCGTAGGCGCGCACCACGCGCGACGGGGTGTCGAGCAGGCCCTCGCGGGCGGGATCGTCGCCGGACCAGCGCAGCAGGGTACGAACGGCCTCCTCGGCTTGTTCGCGCGTCGGACGGTTGGCGTTGAGCTTGCGGATTTCGGACATCGGGCGCCTTTCTGCTGCCGACGATGGGCGCGGCCGCAAATCGATCTGAACACTGCCAATATTAATGTACTTGGCGGCGCTCGTGCGGACTTTCAAGGATGAAGGGCGGGATTTCCGCCTCAAACGCCTCGCCGGAGGCCGATTTCATCTGATAGCGCCCGACCATGTGGCCCGAGGCGGTCGGCAGCGGACATCCCGAGGTGTACTGGAAGGTCTTGCCCGGATCGATCACCGGTTGGGCGCCGACCACGCCTGGGCCGCGCACTTCCTGGATGTGCCCGACGGCATCGGTGATGTGCCAATAGCGCGACATCAACTGAACCGGCTCCGGCCCGTTGTTCTCGATCGTTACCGTATAGGACCAGAGGAATTGTCCCTCTTCGGGGTCTGATTGGTCATCCAGGTACGCTGGCTCGACCGCCACCCGGATCCCCCGTGTCACGCGCTCGTACATAGCCCGAGTTAGCCCGCTGCCGTGGCAAAGGGCAAGCGTTCTGATCACCGAGGTTAACGCGCTAACGCTATTTCCGCATCGACCACAGGGCTTCTGCCAGGTCGTCGCAGAGGTCCGCCGCGTCTTCGAGACCGACCGCCATCCGCAGCATGCCATCACTGACGCCGAGCTCGGCGCGCGCGTCCGCCGTCAGCTTGGAGTGCGTGGTGGTGGCGGGATGGGTGATCAGGCTCTTGGCGTCGCCGAGATTGTTGGAGATGTCGATCAGCTTCAGCGCCCGCTCGAGTGCGAAGGCCTCATCCTTGCCGCCGTCGATCTCGAACGTCACGATACCGCCACCGTCATCCATCTGCGCCTTGGCCAGCGCCGCTTGCGGATGGTCGTCGCGGAACGGGTAGAGCACCCGCTTGACGCCCTTCTGTTCACCGAGGAAATCGGCCACTGCAGCGGCGTTGGCGCAGTGCGCGCGCATGCGCAAATCCAGCGTTTCCAGGCTTTTCAGATGCAGCCAGGCATTGAACGGGGCGATCGTCGGACCGGTGTTGCGCAAGTACGTCTGCAGGTGCTCGGAGAGGAAATCCTCGTGGCACAGGATCATGCCGCCCATGGCGCGGCCCTGACCGTCGATGTACTTGGTCGAGGAATGTACCACGATATGGGCGCCGAACTGCATCGGGCGTTGCAGGGCCGGACTGGCGAAAGCGTTGTCGACCATCAGGCGGGCGCCGGCATCGGTCGCGATTGCGGCGATGGCGCGGATGTCGGCGATGGCCAGGGTCGGGTTGGCGGGCGTCTCCAGGAACAGCATCCGGGTCGCCGGCGTGATCGCCTGGGCCCAGGCATCGAGATCGGTGCCATCGACAATAGTGGAGGTGATGCCGAAGCGCTTCAGGATGTCTTCCACCACGAAGCGGCAGGCGCCGAACATGGCGCGCGCGGCCACCACATGGTCACCGGACTTCAGGCTCGACAGGAACACGGCTGATACCGCCGCCATGCCGCTGGCGGTGGCGCGGGCGACCGGGGCGCCTTCCAAGGCCGCCATGCGGGCCTCGAACATCGTGACGGTGGGATTGCCGTAGCGGCTGTAGGTGTAGCCGTCGGCTTCGCCCTTGAAGCGGGCTTCCGGCTCCTCGGGGGCGTCGTAGGCAAAGCCCGAGGTCAGGAACAGCGCTTCGGCGGTTTCCTGGAAAGAGGTGCGAATCTGTCCACCGCGCACGGCAAGGGTCCGAGGGCGCCAGTTTTCCGGGTTCTTTTGTGTCGTCATTCTTCCAAAATCGTCATGCATGGGGCTCGCTCCCCAGGGAGGGGCGAGGCGGCGGAACCATGCGAGCCTTGCCGGGGTGGGTCAAGTTCCCGTAAACACGGACTGGAAATTCACTGCGATTCCCGAGATGAACACGATCAGCCCTCAAGCCGCACTGGTTTATGTCATGGTGGTTGTGTCCGCCGCCGACGGTTCGATCCACGAACGCGAGGTGGAAGCGATGGCCGACCTCACGCGCCGCTTGCCGGTCTTCGAAGGCTTCGATCCCGACCGGCTCGGCGCCACCGTGGCGGATTGTTCGGCCATCCTGCAGGAGCCGGAAGGGCTTTCGGCCATTCTCGGATTGGTCACTGAAGCGTTGTCTGAACCTTTGCGCGAAACCGCCTACTGGCTCGCGCTGGAGACTGCGCTCAGCGACCGCCGCGTCGCGTTGGAAGAGATTCGTCTGATCGATAACCTGCGTCGCGCGTTGGGATTGGACAAACTGGTGGCCGCTGCGCTCGAACGCGGTGCGCGCGCCCGGTATCAGGTATCGTGAAGCGGCTCGTATTACTGCGACATGCCAAGGCCGTTCCGGCGTCGCCGGAGCTGGAGGATCGTGACCGGCGATTGGCCGACCGCGGCCGCTCCGATGCCATCCGCATGGGCCAGTTCCTCAACGAAGAGGGCTATGCGCCCGAGCTGGTGCTGTGCTCGACGGCGTTGCGCACCCGTGAAACGCTTACTCTCGTCGCGGCGCAGTTGGTCGCGGCGCCGGTCATGCGCCATCTGCCGGAGCTGTATCTCGCGCGCTGGTTGACCATCGTGAATCTGGTACGCCAGGTCCGCGACAATGCCGACACGCTGCTGGTGGTGGGTCACAATCCGGGGCTGGAAGAGAGCGCCCGCAAGCTGGCGCGTCCGCCGGGCGATACCAAGACGCGCAAGCTGCATCAGCTGTTGGAGCTCGATTATCCGACGGCCGCCGTGGCGATTCTGGAATTCGATGTCGACCTGTGGAGTGCGGCCGAGCGCGGTGAAGGCGAGCTGCTCACCTACGTGCGCCCGCGCGATCTGCGCGGACCGGACTGACCCGGCCGCCAACTCTCGCGCATTTTGCCGATCGCGTTACCGTTCAGGTAACCATTCATCGAGCTGCCATACTTGAACCTCCTTTGGGCAAGTTGCCGTTAATAAGGGCAGGTCTAATCCCCCATGTGCCGGACAACGATACCGGTACCAGAACGGTTGAAAACAAAGGGGTATCCAGTGAAGACGATGACAGCGGTGTTGACCGCGGCGGTTGCGGCAATGGCGTTCACGGCAGGCGCGTCGGCGGCGGGTCTGGCGGAACAGTTCACGGCCTGTGCCACGAAATTTGCCAATCCGAAACTGAGCGCGACCGTGATGCTCGAGTGCAACGCGGCCGACGGCAAGCTGAGCGATTGCAAGGTGCTGGAAGCGCCGGCGCCGGCCAATGGCTTCGATAAGGCCGCGATGTGCGTCGCCGAAGTGTTGCCGATCGGCAGCCGCACCGGCGCCATCAAGGTCCCGGTGAAGTTCGCGCCGCAGTAAAAAGCGCACGCGCGACAAGGACAAGGCGGCGTTCCCGAACGGCGGGGCGCCGCTTTCCTTTTTGGGGGTTACGATGTCGGACGCGCCGCCGTGCGCTCGGCCAGCGCCAAGACCTTCCAGCCGAAAGCGACCTCGGGGCAGGGTTCGCCCATCAGCTTTGCGGTGCGCTCGGCGATCAGCCGTCCGCCCATCGCTTCATAGAAGAAGCGCGCGTGGTTCTTGGCGTGGGCCCAGATCACGCAGTTCGCCATGCCACTCTTGCGCAACGATGCGAAGGCGCTCTTCAGCAGCGCGCGGCCGACGCCCAAGCCGAAATAGGCCGGATCGACATAAAGCGTATAGACCTCGCCCTCGAAGCCGAGGTCGCGATCGCGCGCCGGGCCGGCACTTGCCATGCCGACGATGCCCTGGCTGCTGTCGGCCACCAGAACGAATTCGCGCGATTGTGACCGGATCGCCGCTTCCCAGCGGGCGGTCTGACCGCGCGGCGTCATCGCGCGGAGCAGGGCGCTCGGCAGCACGCCGGGATAGGTGTCGTGCCAGGAGTCGATATAGACCTGCGCCACGTCGGCGGCATCTTCGGGCCGAGCCTGACGGATATGATGCGCTAGGTTACTCATGGTCAGAAGCTTTGCGCGATCACATCAGGCTCGCAAGCGCTTCACAATATTTTTTTGAATGTGTTGCAGGACGCACGTCAATGGCCGCAAACGCCTGAACGCTTTGTACGCAATGCGATCGCCGCTGGCCGCGCGGAATGCGAGCGCGTTTAACCCTTAATATGCCGAAGCGTTGTGCGAAGTCTGGCGGGCTTGCCCAAACGGAAGGCGCGTGTCGAATGAGTGACGCGTGTTCGACAATCTTCGCAGCAGTCTTTGGAACGGGACCAAATCACGATACACTTCTTTCTAATCGCCGTCGTCCCGATGGGACCAAGCACAGCGTGAAAGCGTTTATGTGAACGGCGCAATGAGGGGAGAGACCGGGCGTTTTAACGCTGTGATGCGCGCAGGTGCATCGCGGGATGGAGAGTTATGGGCATCAGCAGCAACATGAAAGGCATGCAATCGCAGCGGTTTGACCCTTGGAACAATTCCGAAACGGGGGAATAATCGCACTTACATACAAATCCGTGACGCCTCTGGGCTCATACCGTTTCCGGTCATGAGGGCGGCTGCGGAAGGAACGGAGTTTCGATGGGTACTCTCGATGTCTTTGACATCTTTACGCGTGATTACGCGCGCGAGCGCTTTGAGACGATGTCGCTGCGCGACTGGTTGTTGGCCGCGCGCGACGACAAGATGCTGTACGCGAGCCCTGCCGAGCGCATGGTGGACGCGATCGGCGAACCGGAACTGGTCGACACCGCGCAGGATACGCGCCTTGGACGGCTGTTCTTCAACCGAACTATCAAGATGTACAAGGCCTTCGATGGTTTCTTCGGGATGGAAGATACCGTCGAGCGCATCGTCGGCTACTTCAAGCACGCCGCGCAGGGCCTCGAAGAGAAGCGGCAGATTCTCTATCTCCTCGGTCCGGTCGGCGGCGGCAAATCCTCGCTTGCCGAGCGTCTCAAGGACTTGATGGAGAAAAATCCGATCTACGTTCTCAAGGCCGGCGAGGAGATCAGTCCGGTGTTTGAATCGCCGCTCGGCCTGTTCCGCTCCGCCGAACTGCAGACGCTGCTCGAAGAAAAGTACGGCATCGAAAAGCACCGGCTCGGCGGCATCATGAGCCCGTGGGCGGTCAAGCGCCTCGACGAATTCGGCGGCGATATCTCGCGCTTTGAAGTCGTGCGCATGTATCCGTCCAAGCTCCGGCAGATCGCGGTGGCGAAGACCGAGCCGGGCGATGAGAACAACCAGGATATCTCCTCGCTCACCGGCAAGGTCGATATCCGCAAGCTCGAGCACTACAGCCAGAACGACCCCGACGCCTATTCGTTTTCGGGTGGGCTGTGCCGCGCCAATCAGGGCCTGCTCGAATTCGTCGAGATGTTCAAGGCGCCGATCAAGGTGCTGCACCCGCTGCTCACCGCGACGCAGGAAGGCAACTACGTCGGCACCGAAACGCTGGGGCCGATTCCGTTCTCCGGCGTGATCCTCGCCCATTCCAACGAAGCCGAATGGACGGTGTTCAAGGCCAATCGCAACAACGAAGCCTTCCTCGATCGCATCTGCGTCATCACCGTGCCCTATTGCCTGCGCGTGCGCGAGGAAACCGAGATCTACAAGAAGCTGCTCAAGGGCTCGGAGCTGTCGAATTCGCCGTGCGCGCCCGAGACGCTGGAAATGCTCGCCAAGTTCTGCGTCATGACCCGGCTCAAGGAGCATGAGAATTCGAACCTCATCTCCAAGATGCGCGTCTACGACGGCGAGAAGCTGAAGGATACCGATCCCAAGGCCAAGACCTTGCAGGAGTACAAGGACCAGGCCGGCATCGATGAAGGGATGACGGGGATTTCCACCCGCTTCGCCTACAAGTCGCTGTCGGAGACCTTCAACTACGATGTCACCGAAGTGGCGGCCGATCCGGTGCACCTGATGTTCGTGCTCGAGCAGTCGATCCGCCGCGAGCAATATGCCGACGACACCGAGAAAAAATATCTCGAATTCATCAAGGCCGATCTGGCGCCGCGTTATGCCGAGTTCATCGGCAAGGAAATCCAGAAGGCGTATCTCGAAAGCTACGGCGAATACGGCCAGAACCTGTTCGACCGCTACATCTCCTACGCCGATGCCTGGATCGAGGATCAGGATTTCAAGGACGCCGACACCGGTCAGTTGCTCGATCGCGGCGCGCTCGACAACGAGCTGTCGAAGATCGAAAAGCCGGCCGGCATCGCCAATCCGAAGGATTTCCGCAACGAGGTGGTGAAGTTCTCGCTGCGCTACCGCGCCACCCACGACGGCATGAATCCGGCCTGGACGGCGTACGAGAAAATCCGCTCGGTGATCGAGAAGCGAATGTTCACCCAAGTGGAAGACCTGTTACCGGTGATCAGCTTCGAGTCGAAAAAGGACAGCGACACCCAGACCAAGCACAACGAGTTCGTCAAGCGCATGCTGGCCCGCGGCTACACCGGCCGTCAGGTGCGGCGGCTGGTGGAATGGTACATGCGAGTGAACAAGGCGGGGTAATGACCTATTTCATTGACCGGCGGCTGAATCCGAAAGGCAAGTCGCTCGCCAACCGCCAGCGCTTCCTGCGCCGCGCGCGCCAGCAGATTCGCGACGCGGTGCAGAAGTCGCTCAAGGATGCGGCGGTCGCCGACATCGGCAAGGAACGCAAGATCAAGGTGTCGACACAGGGCACCAAGGAGCCGCGCTTCCGGCTTGATCCGAAAAGTGCGGGCGAACGCGATTTTGTGCTGCCGGGCAACAAGGAATTCATGCCCGGCGACGAGATCAAGAAGCCGCAAGGCCAGGGCGGCGGCAGCGGCAAGCAGGCGGCCGATTCCGGCGAGGGCGAGGACGATTTCGAATTCGTCATGAATGAAGACGAGGTGCTCGACATCTTCTTCGAGGACCTCGAACTGCCGAACCTCGTGCGCACGACGCTGAAGGAGACGCAAAGCAAGCAATGGAAGCGCGCCGGCATCAGCACCGCGGGATCGCCGTCGCAGATCAATCTGGTGCGCACGATGCGCAATGCGCACGGCCGGCGACTGGCGTTGCGGCGGCCGTCGCTACGCGATGTGGAGGCGATGCAGGCCGAGCTGGAGGCGCTCGAACGCGAGAACGAGACCGAAGAGGCGCGGGCGAAGATCATCGCGCTGAAAGAGAGGCTTGCCTACGCCACCGCGCGGCGCAAATGGGTCGGGTTCATCGATCCGGTCGACGTGCGTTACAATTCCTACACCGAGCAGCCGGTGCCGACGTCGCAGGCGGTGATGTTCTGCCTGATGGACGTGTCGGGATCGATGGGCGAGCGCGAAAAAGACCTCGCCAAGCGCTTCTACATGCTGCTGCACTTGTTCCTCCGGCGCCGCTACGAGAAGGTCGACATCGTCTTCATCCGCCATACCCACGACGCGCAGGAGGTCGACGAGCAGGAGTTCTTCTATTCGCGCCAGTCGGGCGGCACCATCGTATCGACGGCGCTCGACAAGATGCTGGAGATCCAGCGTGAGCGCTACACCACCTCGGACTGGAACATCTACGCGGCGCAGGCCAGCGACGGCTATACCCAGTCGGGCGATGCACGGCGCTGCGTGGAAATGCTCAACGAAGACGTGATGCCGCTGTGCCAGTATTACGCCTACATCGAAATCCTCGACGAGCGCGAAATGGAAGTGTTTGCGTCCGAGGATTCCGGCGCCGAACTGTGGCGCGCTTATCGCACCGTCGCCGCCGAGTGGGCGAACTTCGCCACCAAGCGCATCTCCAAGCCCGCCGACATTTTCCCGGTGTTCCGCGAACTGTTCAAGAAAGCCGAGGCGTGATGGCCGGTCTTCTCTTCTCCGAAGCCGAATGGGATTTTGCCAGTCTCGATCGCACCTACAAGGCGATCGAGGAGATCGCGCTCAACGATCTGAAGCTCGACGTCTATCCCAACCAGGTCGAAATCATTTCGTCCGAGCAGATGCTCGACGCCTATTCCTCGCTCGGCATGCCGCTGATGTATCATCACTGGAGCTTCGGCAAGCTGTTCGCGCGCGAGGACACCATGTACCGCGCCGGTTATTCCGCGCTCGCCTACGAGATCGTGATCAATTCGAGCCCGTGCATCTCGTATCTGCTGGAAGAGAACACCATGACGATGCAGGCCCTCGTCATGGCCCACGCCGCCTTCGGCCACAATCATTTCTTCAAGAACAATTATCTGTTCCGGCAGTGGACCAACGCCGAGGGCATTCTCGATTATCTCGCCTTCGCCAAGCGCTACATCGCCAGCTGCGAGGAGCGTTACGGCCGCGATGACGTCGAATTCGTGCTCGATGCGGCGCATGCGCTGATGGACCAGGGCGTCTTCCGCTATCGTCGTCCGCCCAAGCCGTCGCGTGAGCGGGTACTGGAAAAGCGCCGCCTGCGGGCCGCCTATGAAGAGGAGGCGTACAACGACCTGTGGCGCACCCTGCCGGCCGGGATCGAGCCGCCTGCCGCGCCGCCGACGCCGGAGGAAGACGACGAATTCGACGGCGACATGAAATTGCCGGAGGAGAACCTTCTCTATTTCATCGAGAAGAATTCGCCCAGCCTCAGGGCATGGCAGCGCGAAATCCTGCGCATCGTGCGCAACATGGCGCAGTATTTCTATCCCCAGCGCCAGACCAAGGTGATGAACGAGGGCTGCGCCACCTTCATCCACCACGCCATCATGAATCTGATGTTCGACCGCGGCCTGATCAGCGAGGGATCGCTGCTCGAATTCCTTCACAGCCACACCTCGGTGGTGTTGCAGCCCGAATTCGACGACCGGCGCTATAACGGTCTCAATCCCTACGCGCTCGGCTTCGCGATGATGACCGACATCCGCCGCATTGCCGAGAATCCGACGCCCGAGGACCGCGACTGGTTTCCCGCTCTCGCCGGCTCGGGCGATTGGGTCGGTGCGCTCAAGGACGCATGGGCCAATTATCGCGACGAGAGTTTCATCGAGCAGTTCCTGTCGCCGAAGCTGATCCGCGATTTCCGCCTGTTCGCGCTCTACGACAAGGCCGACGACGGCGCCTACCGGGTCAATGCGATCCACAATGAGCGGGGATATCGGGGGGTGCGCAGCTTGCTCGCGCGCCAATACGACAGCGGGATCGCCGATCCCAACATCCAGGTGGTCGACGCCGATCTCAAGGGCGACCGGACGCTATTTCTCGAGCACAAGATGCATCGCGGCGTACCGCTGCATCAGGCCACCAAAGACTCTGTGGTGGCCCATATCGAGCGGCTGTGGGGCCACGATGTCGTACTCGAAGAACTCGCGGACTAGCGCGACCTGACGTGTGTCCGACCGGTCGCGCCAGCGATTACGACGGGTTCTTCTGATCGGTCGTTGCCGGCTGAGCGGCCGGGGCGGTGGCGACGACATCTTCGTTCTGCTGCGGCGCCGGGCCCACGAACAAGGATTCGTAGACGTAGTAGCCGACCCCGAGGAACAGGACGAGGGTGAGAACGATGGCGCCGATCGACTTCAAAGTCGACGAGTAGGATTCATCCATGGCTGTCTCCATCCTGGGCTAGTTGGCGGCTTGTTCGCGCCACCATTAACCAGCCTCAGGAGAGACAATACGCCTGCCACATTTGCGCCACAATGGTATTCCGGAAACTTGCCAAATTAAGGGTCATGCGATTTCGGCATGGCTTGGCAATCCAGCGGCTCTCCGGCCCTTCCGGGCGGCTCGGCACCGCGGGACGATTAAGATGCCTGCCCCTCGGTGACGATCACTTCCGCGTGGCGGTCGCCGGCTTGGCTATGCTCGGTGATGACGCTGTCAAGCGCGACGGTGGCGTTGGCGGGGGTCCGCAGGGTGCTCGTCAAATAGGTGGCGGCGCCACCCAGGACAGCCAAGGTCAGCAAGCTGGCCCCAATTACACTTTTGACATTGCTAGTCATTTTTACCCACTCCTTCAGTGTAGGGTCCCAGGTGCCGGTCCGCTTTGGACCGTTCGTCCTGGACACGTCCTTCAGATAGGTGGGAGATGCGCGGGTACAATGTTTTTTATGCTGCACTGCACACAAGGGCGGCTATGCGCGCGCGGCATGGTTGCGAACCTTGACATCCCGCCGCGCGCACCTAGTCAGAACTTAACAGTAGTGTGACAGCCCTGTCAGGTCGCCTCCACCGGCTTGGTCGGGGCCAGCAGGTGGCCGAAGAGGAGCTTCACGACGATCAGCACCGCGGCCGCACCGGCCATGATGTAGACGTGCAGCATCCAGAACTGGCTGTCCGGCATCGTGTGGAGCAGGCCGCCGAGCGGGCCGACGATCAGGGTGTTGGAGAAGAACAGGTGCAGGTAATAGATCGCCAGCATGGTGCCGCCGAGGCCTTTGGGCGCGGCGCGTGAGTACAGCGCGAGGCCGACCGGGAGTACCATCGCGAAGCCAAGGTCGTTGATCAGGTGGAAGCCGACCGCCCACATCAGGCTCACCGGATGATGGGTGGCGGCGAACACGGTCGAGGCTCCGGCCAGCATCAGCGGGGCGAACATCGAGATGATCACGCCGATGGTGATCTTGGTGATTTCGTCGGGCTCCGCGCGGTACTTGGCGTACCAGCGCCAGAAGGCGATCACGCCGGTCATGGTGACGAAGCTGAAGATGGCGTCGAACGACATCATCCAGCCCGACGGCACCGTGAAGCCGCCATAGGTCATCTGATAGCTGTAGCCGGACCAGACGAGATAGGCGTTGAAGATCTGCTGATTGCCGACGATCGAGAATGCCAGCACCGGGAGCAGCAGCACCAGAAGAATGAGCGCGCCCCACTCGCGCTTGGTCAGCGGTTCGCTCGGCTCCGCTTTGGCGGCTTGGCGCACCGGTTCGGGCGGGAAGGTCTTGCGGCCGAGGAGATAGATGATGAGCCCGATCGCCATGCCGATACCGGCGGCAATGAAGCCCCAATGCCAGTTGTACTTCTCGCCCAGCGTCGAGCACACCAGCGGCGAAAACACCACTGCAAACTGGATGCCCATGAAATAGATCTGGAAGGCATCGGCGCGGCGGTTGTCGGTGCGGGGATAGAGATCGCCGACCTGGGCTGCGATATTGCCCTTGAAGCAGCCGACGCCGCCGAGCAGGCATGCAAGCCCCCACAGGAAGGTGGGGTTGAAGGCGAGCAGGAAGGTGCCGGCAACCATCAAGGACGCGCCGATCGTCACCGTCACGGTACGGCCCAGAACGCGGTCGGCGATCGGCCCGCCGATCAGCGGCGTGACATAGACCAGCCCCGCATAAAGCTGCGACGTGTACGAGGCATAGGCCATGTCCGTTTTCTTGAAGATCAACGGGAAATGGACGATCAGCCAGTCGAGCGCGTGGCGGAAGCTCTCGAAGCCCCACACTTGGCCAATGTGCTCCGGCTTCAACAGGTAATTGAAGAGATAGAGCGTCAGCAACGCCTGCATGCCGTAATAGCAGAAGCGTTCCCAGAACTCGGACGCCGACAGCCACAACAGGCCGATGGGATGGCCGAGGAAGGTCGGTTTGGCTTTGGCGATGGTCACGGGCGGCCTCGGGTTCTGACGCGCCGGCACTGTCGCCCGTGTGCTCTCGGCTGACAAGCCGGTCACGATGTCCGGGGGCGGACCATCACCCGCCCCCAAACATGGTTAGCGCCTTACACGAACATGCCGCCCGAGGCTTCCACCCGCTGGCCGGTGATCCAGCCGCTGCCGGGATCGAGCAGCGCGGCGATGGCGCCGCCGATGTCGTCGGGCTTGCCGGCGCGGCCGAGCGCGGTGACCGAGGCGACGAAGGCGTTGACCTGCTTGTTGTCGCGCACGGTGCCGCCGTTGAAATCGGTTTCGATGGCGCCGGGGGCCAGCGTATTGACGGCGATGCGGCGCGGTCCCAGTTCCTTGGCGAGATAGCGCGTCAGTACCTCCACGCCGCCCTTCATAGCGGCATAGGCCGACGCGCCGGGCAGGGCGAAGCGCGCCAGTCCGCTCGAGATGTTGAGGATGCGCCCACCGTCTTCGATCAGCGGTAGCAGCGTCTGGGTAAGGAAATAGACGCCCTTGAAATGGATGTTCATCAGCCGGTCGAAATCGGCCTCGGTGGTTTCGGCGAACGGCTTGTGCAGGCCGACGCCGGCATTGTTGACGAGGAAATCGAAGCGCTCGCGGTCGAACGTCTGTAGCGCGGCGCGCACCGCTTCGGCGAAGGGGGCAAATTCGGCGACGACGCCGGTGTCGAGCGGCAGCATCACGGCGCGGCTGCCGGCAGCGGCGACATCGGCGGCGGTCTTGTCGGCCTCGGCCTTGTTGGAATGATAGGTGCCGATGATGGCGACGCCTCGGGCGGCGAGGGCCAACGCTCCGGCCCGGCCGAGGCCGCGGCTGGCGCCGGTGATGAGGGCGATTGGGGTCATGGAAGCCTCCTTGGTTGAGCGCCACCATAGCTATTCCAATTATCCGCGTAATCTGGCAATTTTTGCCGACACTATTCGGAATTTCCGCACAATGGATCGGTTGGAGACGATGCAGGTGTTCGTCCGGGTGGCCGAGCGCGCGAGTTTTGCCGCCGCCGCGCGCGATCTGGGCCTGCCGGCATCGACGGTCAGCGAGGCGGTGCGGCGGCTGGAGGAGCGCCTCGGCGTCCGCCTGCTGGAGCGCACCACCCGTCAGGTCCGTCTTACGCCCGATGGTGAGGCCTATCATCGCCGCTGTCTGGCGCTGCTGGCCGATTTCGAGGAATCCGAAACCGCCTTCCGCGGCGCCGAGCCGAAGGGGCAGCTCCGGGTCGATGCCCAGGGCTCGTTGGCGCGCCGCGTTATCCTGCCCGGATTGCCCGGTTTCCTCGCCGCCCATCCCGGTCTGCAGGTGCAGTTGAGCGAGACCGACCGCTTCATCGATCCGGTGGCTGAAGGCGTCGATTGCGTCGTGCGGGTGGGGACGGTGCGTGACACCGATCTGGTGGCGCGCCAAGTGGCGTTGCTGCCGGAGGTGACCTGCGCCTCGCCGGACTACATCGCGCGCCATGGTATGCCCGAGCGCTGGGATCGGCTCGACGGCCATCGCATGGTCGGCTTCCGCTCGTCGGCGACCGGCGGCGTGCTGCCGCTCGAATTCATGGTCGCAGGTGAGTTGAAGACGGTGATGCTGCCGATGGTGCTCGCCGTCGATGCGGCGGAAAGCTATCGCGCGGCGTCGCTGCTGGGGCTGGGACTGGTGCAGGCCCCGGCCTATGGGCGTCTGGATGATTTCGCCGCCGGGCGGCTGGTGGAAGTCTTGCGCGACACGCCGCCATCGCCGACGCCGGTATCGCTGCTGTTCCCGCGCGACCGCCTGATGTCGCCGCGTGTGCGCGTCTTCCTCGATTGGTTGACCGGAGAATTCCGCCGCAAGCTCGGCTAACGCGCCCGCCGGTCCATGAGGTAATCGCGCAGCAGCACGAAGCGGAAGCCCTTTTGGAGGAGGCCATCCACGACGCCGGGCATCGCTTCGCCGGAATGCCAGCCGCGGCCGTTGACGTGGTGGATCAGGATGTCGCCGGGCCGCGTCCGCGCCAGCGTTTCGGCGATGATCTTGCCGGCGGTCTCGCTTCTGTCGGGATCGCCGGTCTCCCAGCGGTAGTGCACCACGGTGAAGCCGAGGTCTTCGGCCAGCTTCAGCGTGCGGGCGTTGTAGCTGATGGCGGGAAAGCGGAAGAAGGCCGTGCCCTTGCCGGTAACGCGGCGGACTTCGGCGTCGGTCTGCAACAGCTGGCTGCGGAAATCCTCATCCGACAGCACCTGCATGCGCAACGGATGATCCCAGGAATGGTTTTCCAGTTCGACGAACGGCAGCGTCGACAGCTTCTTCACCGCCTCGGCATTGTCGCGCACGAACATGCCCGAGAGGAAAACCGTGAACGGGATTTTATGTGCCACCAGATAATTGGTGATGCTGGTGTCGAGCTTCATCGGCCGCTGCTGTTCGCAGGCGTCGAGTGTCAGGGCGACGACGCGCTCATTGGTCGGCAGCTTGAGGACCAAGTCGGCCTCCCCCGGGGCGACAACCGCCAATCCCAACGCCAGTCCCAGCCACGCTTTCATCGTGATCCCCCGCCTAGGGCGCCAGAATAGGCGACTTTTCCGCGCTCGTGCGGCGCACCGACGCCGCAGGGGGATTGTACGCGAGCAAAACTGATATTCCGCAACGTCATTGCGGTTCGACCACTTTTCGTCGTTTACCATCGCCTGCGCATTTGCGAAGTATTCGCACTAGTTTGGGGCTGCGATGATGAAGACGCTTTTCCGCCGGGTCGGATCGCTTGCCGTTTGGAGTGGGCGGTCGTGGCCGCGTCCGGATTCGACGACCGCGTGGCTGATCGCGGCGGCGCTGGTGCTGGCGGGATTAGTGGCGAAGCCGATGCTCGACGCCGCGGTCGGCGCGCCGCTGCCGCCGTTCATCACCTTCTATGCCTCGGTGACGATTTCGGCGCTGCTCGGCGGTCCGCGCATCGGTCTCGCGGTCACCGGCGTGACGCTGGTGCTGACGTGGGGCTTTTTCATGCCGACGGGCGGCCTGTTTTCGCCGCGCACGCTGGCGACGCTGGCGATCTATGCGGCGCTGTCGTCGTTCCTGGCGTGGATCGTCGGCAAGGCACGGCTGGCGCAGGAGTCGCTGGTCGAAAGCGAGTTGCGCCGCGATCGGGCCGCGCGCGAATCCGTGCATCGCATCAAGAACCTCATCGCCGTGATTCACGCGATCGCCTCCAAGCTTGCGCGCGAGGTCGACAGCGTCACCGCTTATCGCGACGTGTTGTCGGCGCGGCTGATCGCGCTTGGTCTCGCCCAGGACGTCCTGGTGCAGAGCAACTGGTCGGATGTGGCGCTTGCCGATGTCGTCAAAGCGGCGCTGGCGCCGTTCCTGCCCAATCCAGGGCTCCTGGTGCACTACGGTCCCGAGGTGAAGGTGCCGGCGCGCCACGTCGGCGGCCTGTCGATGGCGCTCTACGAGCTCTGCACCAACTCGATGAAATACGGCGCGCTGGCGGAGGGGTTGGGGCCGGTGTCGCTCGGCTGGCGCGCGGACGACGGTGCCGTGGTGCTGGAATGGCGCGAAACGGCACCGACGCCGCCGGCGCGCGACGAAGGCCTCGGCACCCAGCTCATCCGCTACGCGCTCGGCAACGATCGGGCTTGCACCGTGCGCTACGCGGTCGAGGACCGAACGATTACGGCGCTGTTTCGCTGGCCGGCGTGAGCATCGCGTAGGCGCGGCTGAGATAGGTGGCGCCGCTCGCCAGTGCCATCATTCCCAGGACGGCGGCGCCGAACGCGGCACCAAAAATCGCCGTCGTCGTGGCGGCATTGAGCAGCAGCCAAATGCACCCCACCGCCAGCGCCGTGAACGGCAACAGCGCGATGATGAATCCGAATGCGAAACGGAAGCGGAAGCGCAGCACCAGGCGGATCGAATCCCCACCCTTGAAATCGCGACGGCCAAGCGCGATCGCCGGCAGCACCAGCGCGAACATGCTGCCGGTGACGATCGCCAACAGCAGCAACAGCGCGAACAGGGCATAGCCGACCGCCGCAACGTGGCTGGTGCCGAGAAATGCGGCGAGATTGGCGGCATTGGTCATGGGCAATCGGCTGATGGCGCCGAAGGCGAACGAGACCATCCACAGCCGCCAGAGATAGCGCAGTGCCGCCCGACCGGGCAACGCAATGCCGCGGTGCGCCTCGCCGGCGACGAAGCGATGCCATGCCACGAGTGCGGCTGGAACGCCGATCGCCAGCAGCACTTGAAACGGCAGCAGCAGCCCGAGCACCAGCACGACGGCGTCGATCTTGGCGCGCACTTGATCGAGCGGCACCAGTTCGCCGGCCGCGATCCAGACCGCGACATAGAGACTGACGGCCGTTCCGGCGATGATCAGCACCACCCAACTGCCGCACAGCCGCAGGAACACGGCAAAATTTGAGTACACGAAGCCGGTCGCCGACCAGCCGGAAGAAATCGGGTCGAAGCCGGCGGATTGCTCTTTCTTCAATTTCTTGTCGCGTTGGGCCGCCTGGGCCCGGCGCAGCTCCGGCAGCCGCCCGGGAATGAAGGCGAGCAGGAAACCGATCATCGCGACGCCGGTGCCGGTGGCCGTCACACTGTCGGACGGAGGTCCGCCGTCGCCCAGCACGCCCATCATGATCGGCGCGGCAATTCCGGCGACGGTGACGGCAATGCCCGTCCATTTCACCGCCTGGGCGTGGCGTTCGACCAGGTTGGTGACGGGCGGGATGAAATAGACCACGTAGAAGAGGCCCATTACCACACCAATCACCACGCGCAGAATGGTCGTGTCGGTGTCAGCGGGACCGTGCACCAGCAGCACTGCGGCCGCATAGGCGATGGCCATTGTGGCGAAGCCGATCAAAGCTTTTTTGAGCGTTGTGTTCATGTTGTGCGTGGCGTCCCCCGGAATTGCCCTGGAGGCGGTTTTGCACCAATGCCCGCGTGAGTCCATCGGACGAAACGCGCAGCTACAGCTTGCGCAAGAACCGATGCGCCGGCCGCTCCACCAGCATGGTCAACAGCGCGCCCCAGGCGACGCAGATGCCAACCAGCAGCATCGGCTCGAACCACCACATGATGGCGGCGAAGCGGGTGCCGAAGATCAGGGTATCGGCGGGTGGATACCAGCGCTGTTGGAAATAGCGGATCGCCTGCAGCCAGAAGGTCTGGCCCATGTAGATGGCATACGACCATTCGCCGAGCTTCAGCGGCAGCGGCTGCGACAGCGCCTTGGCGAGAAAGCCGCGGTCGAACGCGAGCACGAAGATCAGCACGAACAGCGCGGTCGCCGTCCATAGATCGTTGACGGTGTGGTTCCAGCCGGTGCAATAGGTCGCCCAGTAGAGATAGGCGAGCGCCACGGCTTGCGCCGCGTGGAACACCCAGTCGGGGAGCGCATCGGCGCCCGATTTGTTGGCGTGGCGATACAGCACGGCCAGTCCCACGCCGACCGCGAAGCCGGCCATGCCGCGGAAAATGCCGTCGTGAAAGGTCACGTCGAGCCCATGGCCGCCCGCCGCCGCCAAGAACAGGAGCCACGACACGCCGAAGCCGACCAGCGCCGCACCGATCCACCAGCGCCCGCGCGACACCCGCAAATAGAGCGGGAACATCAGGCAGAGCAGGAATTCGACCGACACGAACCACGACGCGCCGTTCCAGGTCAGCACCGGATAGATGTTCCAGCCCTGCACCAAGAAGAGGTTGGCGACGAAGCTCGGCCAGGTGTTAATCGGCGCCCACGGCTGGTGATAGATCGACAGATAGCCGCCCCAATAGGACAGCTGGTTCAGCGTCCACATCAACAGCAGCATCAAGATCAGCGTCGCGAAATGCACGGGGTACAGCCGCGACAGCCGCGCTTTCAGGAAGGTGAAATAGCTCCCGCCCTTCAACCGCCAGAACTCGGCGGTGCGCGCGCCGTAGACGTGGATCAGGATGAAACCGGAGAGCGCAAAGAAGAATTCCACCCAGATATAGCCGTGCGCCACCGGCAGATCGAACCATTTGGCGCAGGTAAAGAACCAGTTCCACCAGCTGGTCGAGCACACGGCGGTGTCGATGCTGCGGTACTTGGTGCCCTCGCAATAATGGAACAGCACCAGGATCAGCGGCGGAAATGCCCGCGCCCCGGCAAGTGCCTTGATCTCGACCGGCCGCCCCGTCACGCCGTCCCCCTTGGTGGAGTCTCACAAGTCCTATTCATGCCAGGGGTATGCTAGACTGGCAATGCACGAGAGCGGGGGTATCCATGGCCGAAAGACTGGTTGCCGAGAAATCGCGCCCACAACGGCGCATCGAAGGGGTGATGCTGGCGGTATTGCCGCCGCTCGTCGGCTTCACGCTGTGGTGGCGCCATGGCGCTGAGCCGCTCAACCTGCTGGCCGTGCTGGCGGCGTTTTTTCTCGTTTCGCCGCTCGGCGGGTTGATCGCCTCGTTCGGATCAGGCGAGCGCATCACCCCGGACGAGTGGATGCGGCGCACGCTTGAGCGCATGGCCGAGATGCCGTTCATCGTCGTCGCCGGATGGAGCTGGATCACTTATTCGAGCCTGTTCCTGTCGGCGCTGTTTTCCGGTTGTTCGGCGGAATTCCTGCCTCGGATATTCGTCCTGGTGCCGGTGCTGCTGGCGATAACGTTCGGCTGTGCCGTGCTGGTGACCTATCAACTCCGGCGCTGGCATAGCCGCTATGACCCCGCCCAGGCGGCCGAGCGTTATCGCACAGTGGGGGAATGGCTGAAGGAGCGTCTCCCGCTGCAGATCGTTTGCGTCGGCGCCGGTTTCGCGGCCGGATTTGTTGCGGCCCATTTCGTTTCCGAGCCATATATCGGTCTCACGCTCGGGGCGGGTTGGCTTGCCGGCATTGCACTTGAAACGATGGTGGCTGAACGCATCCTGAAGAAGAAGCCGCTGTTGTGGAGCCAGGTCGGATTTGGTGGTGCGCTGGCGATTTCGATGGCCCGCTTCGGCCTGACGTTCGCCGGTTTCTTTGTGCTCTATGGACTGCTGCAGCCGGTTGTCGGCTTGGCCGAGGGTTTTGCCATATTCTTTGCCGTCACACTCGCCATCAGCGGTTTCGTCATGGGCACGGTGCTGATGATGATTTTTTGGGCTCTGGCGCGCCTCGGCGATATGCGTAAAGCGAAAACCTAAACCCCGCCCAGCTCCGGGAAATGGCGGTTGATGGCGTCGATGGCGCCGTTCAGCCGGCCGTCGCGGTCGCCGGATATGGTCTCATAGGCAAGACCGCGCTTTTCCAGCTCTTCGCGGCAGATGCGATAGAAGCGCTGGCGGGCGGCATCGCCGGGGAAATAGCGCGTGCCATCGTCCGCCCACGGAATATCGATGTCGGCGAGAAGATAAAGATCGGCGGTCTCGGCCACCGCATCGAGGTCGGGCGGGCGCACGCCGATGAGCATGTCGGCCCACAGCGCCGTCATCAGCCGGTCGGTGTCGAGGATGAGGAGGCGATTGGCTTGGCGCTTCGCCGCGACCTCGAGCGCCGCCTGACCCTTGACGATATTGCGCAGATCGTCGGCGGTGCAATAGGTGCCGAAGACTTCGCAATAGGTGCGGCCGTATTCCGGTGCCGCGATGGTGTTGAGACGCGCCGCTAGGCGCTTGGCCAGTGTCGATTTGCCGGTCGATTCCGGCCCGAACAGGCACACCGTCTTGACATAATGGGCGCGCACCGGTGCCGGCAGGAAGTCCCAATGCTGATAGGGATTGGCGCGCACCTTGGTGCCGGAAATCGGGGCGGCGAGGCGGTCGGGATCGAACGGCACATGGCGCGCGCTGAGTTCCTCCGCCAGCCGGCCGCCATAGGATTCGCTGGTAAAGACGAAATCGATCGGCTCGGGATGAACCGCGGTCGCGATCTCGCGCCAGATGCGCCAGAAGTCGGGATGCTCGGAGGGTTGTTGCGGAACGTCCTTGTCGAAATGGACCACGCGGGCGCCCGGCACCAGTTCGCGCATCCAGTTTGCGCGCAAGGTCCCGTCGATCGGCTCGCCGGCGCGGGTGCAGACCAGCACCGTCAGTTCGTCGCAATAGGCGCGGGCGAAATCGCACAGCATCTGATGGCCGCGTTGGGGCGGCATGAATTTGCCCAGGAGAAAACCGCGGCTCACGAAAATACCTCGACCGGATGGGGCTTCAATTGTCGCCGCCAGGAAACAAGACCCGCCACCGACAACACCAGGAAAATCGCATAGAGGGCGGTGGTCGGGTACAGCCCCTTCCAGCAATAGACGCCGACGGCAACGATATCGACCGCGATCCAGAACAGCCAGCTTTCGATCTTGCGCGCCGATTGCAACGTCTGGGCGGTGACCGAGGCGGCGCCGATGAAGGCATCGAGCCAGGGCGCGGCGGCATCGGTGTAGGTGGCGAAGAACCAGCCCGCCAGCGCGGTGCCGGCCGCCACGGCGATCACCGACACGATCCAGCCCGCCGCGGTCAGCGTTTCGGGGCGCACCAGCCCGTCGTCGCCGCGGCCTTTCAGCCAGTACCACCAGCCGAAAATCTGCACGAGGAAGAAATAGACCTGCAGGATGGTGTCGGAATAGAGCCGCGCCTCATAGAAGACGAAGCCATAAAGCGTCACCATGGCGAGCCCGAACGGGTAGTTCCAGACGTTGCGGCGCATCACCAACCAGACGTTGATCAGGCCGAGCAGGGCGGCAATGATTTCGGTGGGGGACATCGGCATCCGTTTGCGGCTAGTGTCGGGTCGGATCGGCCCCGTCCGGGGCGCCAAAGCGGGGTGTGCAGGTGCAAGAACTCCTTTCCTCTATGTCGCTCGGCCTGCATCCGCAATCCCTGCTCGGCATTGGCTTCATCATTTTCCTCGCTTGGGCGGTGTCGGAGAACCGGCGCGCCTTTCCGGTGCGCACCGTCGTCGCCGGCCTGGCGGTGGAAATCGCCCTGGCGGTGCTGCTGTTGAAAGTCCCGCTGGCGCGCGACGCATTGTTCGCCCTCAACGGCATCGTAGCGGCGCTGACCGAGGCGACTAAGGCGGGCACTTCGCTGGTGTTCGGCTATATCGGCCAGGGCGATGCGCCGTTCTCGATCACCAATCCGCCCGCCTTCATCAATTTCGCGTTCGGCGTGCTGCCGCTTTTGATCGTGATCTCGGCGCTATCGGCGCTGTTGTGGCACTGGCGGATTCTGGCGGTCGTCGTGAAGGGGATCGCGGTGGTGCTGAAGCGCGTGCTCGGCATCGGCGGTGCAGTCGGGCTCGGCGGAGCGGCCACCGTGTTCCTCGGCAATGTCGAAGGCCTGTTGGTGGTCCGCCCCTATCTCGCCAAGCTCAACCGGTCCGAACTCTTCATCATGTTCACGGTCGGCATGAGCGTCGTCGCCGGCACCGTGTTCGTGCTCTACGCCACGATCCTGAAGCCGGTGCTGCCGGGCGCGCTGGGCCACATTCTGATCGCCTCGATGATGAGCCTGTTCGGCGCCATCGTCATCGCGCGCATCATGATTCCGGGCGAGGCGGCGACCGACACGGCATCGGAAAACGAGATGAAATACCGCTCCAGCATGGATGCGGTCAGTCACGGCACCGAGGTCGGGCTCAAGATCTATTGGCAGATCATCGCCATGCTGATCGTGGTGACCGCCCTCGTGGCGCTCGCCAACATGATCCTCGCGCATGGGCCGCAGGTCGCCGGCGCGCCGCTGACGCTGCAGCGCGTGCTCGGCTGGGTGTTTGCCCCGATCGTTTGGCTCTATGGCGTGCCGTGGGATCAGGCCACCACCGCCGGCAGTCTGCTCGGCACCAAGACGATCCTCAACGAGCTGATCGCTTATATCGACCTCACCAGGCTGGCTGCCGGCACGCTCGATCCGCGTTCGACGCTGATCTGCGTTTACGCGATGTGCGGCTTCGCGAATTTTTCCTCGGTCGGCATCGTCATCGCCGGCATGAGTGCGTTGGAACCTACGCGCCGCGACGAAGTGGTGCCGCTGGTGATGCGCTCACTCCTCGCCGGCACCATGGCGAGTGGGCTGACCGCCTCGATCATCGGGTTATTACCGGTGTCTTAATGCCTCGGTTTGCGGCACTTTGCCTATGCGATTGTCCATCGGGGCGGTGGAAATAAACGCCGCTTTAACGGTCATTACGGCCAAATGAAGGCACAACCGCTGTCGGCGTATGGCTATGTCCAAAATGGATATCGACGGATCGCTCCCGGGGCTCGATGCAAACCCGCGCGTATGTCGCTGCATCCCGCTCGGCGATGTCGACAACGCGGTGTTGCTCAATGCGCTGCAGTTGTGGGAAAGCCTGAAGGACGGTCACCGCTATCCGCCGCGCAGCGCGATCACGCCGCGGATCCTGAAGCCGATCCTGCGCAATACCACCCTGATCAAGGTGATCGACGGCGGCACCGATTACGAATTCCGCATCGTCGGCGATGCCTACGTGATGGCACACGGCCATTCCTTCCAGGGCATGCGCTGGAGCGAGATCGGCACGCTCTCGCCCGGGTTCCAGAAATACATAAAGCCGATCTATGATCGCGTCGTACGCGAAGGCGATCCGCTGGCACTGCGCGGCTGGATCGAACGCGGCGGCACGTCGACCGGCCACGTTTTCAGCGAATACCTTTATATGCCGTTGGGAGGGGCTGAGGTCGACCACATTCTGGCGGTGGCGGTCTATTTGCGCCGCGACGGCCTCGACCATGCCACGCAGAGCTCGTTCACGATTTAAGGTAAGCGCTGTAAACAGGCATCGTCCCGGACGCGCCCGCCGTCACCTGGGTGCAATCCGGGACAATCCAGCCGCGCATCAATGGCCGCAGCCGCAGCCTTCGTGATGGCCGGCCGCTTCGAACGCCGGGAACAGGATGTTGTTCTCGAGATGGATGTGGCTCATCAGATCGTCGCAGAACTTGGCGAGGCCGGCGTTGAGCGCGCGCCAGGTCGGGCAGGCATCGGCGGGAGGCTCGACCGCAAACGTTTCGATCTGCTTCAGCGTGTCGCCCGCTTCGATGTGCTCGGCGCGCATGGCGGCGATGGGGTGGCGGATGAAATCGTTGCCCCCCTTGTTCCCAATGAAGTCTTCCATCATCGGAAACAGCACCATCTCTTCCTTGCGCATGTGATCGTCGAGTTCGCGCGCGAACGGCACCAGCAGTTGCGCCAGTCCCTTGGGCGCATCGGGGCGTTCGCCGTGGACGGCTTCGACGCGCTTGGCGAGGCGGATCAGCTCCGGCAGTTCGCGGCGGTGGACTTCGTGATAGCGCACCAGGATGTGGGCGATCAGCGCGACCGGCTCATCCGGCGCTTCGGCCTGGGTGGGGGCGAGGGCCGCGAGTTCGGCGGCGATGGTGGCGGCGTCAAGTCCCTTGGCGGCCGCCGCTTCCGACAGGCTGACGGCGCCGCCGCAGCAGAAATCGAGCTTGTATTTGCGGAACACGCCCGTGGCGCCGGGAATGGTGGTGGCGAGATGGCTGAGGGTCTGGGTCGCGGGCATGGGGCTCCTCCTGGACATTTTTGCAGGGCGTTGTCTGGCGCGGAGTGTAGGGTCTAAAAAGAGGTATCAACAATACCATTTTAAAGCGTGCGACACTGTCTCTCATGCCCGAGTCCAAAACGTTCTCCGAACAGCGACTTTCCCGGCTTCTGGCGGAGATCCGCGCCTGCCGGATCTGCGATCATGAGCTGGCTCACGGTGCCCGGCCGGTGATCCATGCTGGTCCCAAGGCGCGACTTTGCATCGTCGCCCAGGCGCCCGGCATCCGGGTGCACGAGACCGGCATCTCGTTCAACGATCCTTCCGGCGATCGCTTGCGCGAGTGGATGGGCATCGGCCGTGACGTGTTTTACGACGGCGACAAGGTTGCCATCATCGGCATGGCGCATTGCTTTCCCGGTTACGACGCCCGCGGAGGAGATTTGCCGCCGCGCAAGGTGTGCGCCGAAACCTGGCAGGATAAATTGTTCGCCGCCTTGCCGCCGTTCGATCTGACGCTGCTGATAGGCACCTATGCGTTTTCCTGGCACCTGAAAGGCCGCGCCAAGAAGACGGTGTCGGAGACGGTGAAGGCGTGGCGCGACTACACCCCGGCGCTCATCCCGCTGCCGCATCCGTCGTGGCGCAACAATGCCTGGCTCCAGAAGAACCCGTGGTTCGCCGACGAACTGCTGCCGTACCTGCGCCGGCGCGTGAAGGCGGCGGTGAAGAATGGCTGAGTGCTATTTCTTCTTTGCCGCCCGCGGCTCCGGCGTGATCGGCAGTTGGAACGGCACCGCCGGCAGGCCTTCGGCGCTGGTGAGATTGCAGAGCGGGCTGTCGGCCCAGCAGAAACGCACCGCCGTCGCTTTCGCCGCCGACTTCGGCACCTCCAGCGTTACGGTATCGTAGCTGACGATGCCGTCGACCCATTGGCACGCCAGATCGGCCGTGCACAGGCTGAAGCCGATCGCCTTGCTCCATTCGCGCGTGACAAGCCCGGCGCCGACATGCTCGAAGTGCACCGTCACCGAGTTACGCAGGCGCGTGGCGGAGAGCGGCGACGGGCTGAAGCCTTCCACCGGCGATGCATACACCATCTTCTCGGCCAGCAGCGCGAGGCGGCGGCCGACTTCCTGCTTCATCTGCGGGTGGATGTTGTCGGGCACGCCGAGATCGGTCGTCACCGCCACACCGGTGTTGGGCAATGCCGCCGCCGCAAGGCGCTGGCTTTCACGCGTCTCGGCCCAGCCCGATTGTCCGGGCGCGATGCGCTGGGCGCCATAGCCCGGCAGCTGCACCAGGAAGAACGGCGTATCGGCACCGAAATGCATCCGCCAGTCCTCGATCAGCGCGGTGAGAAGGCGGCGATATTCCGTAGGCTGAGCAGTATCGGTTTCGCCCTGATACCACACGACGCCGCGCACCGCTGTCGGCCCCAGCGGCAGGATCATGCCGTTGTACAGCGTCGAAACGCCGAACTGGTTGAGCCAGGGCTGATGTGGGATGAGCGGCAGACCGTCGGGCGCCGAGGTCTTGAATTTCCAGGCGCCCTCGATCGGCTTGGCCGGACCATTGGCCGGTTTCAGATTCATTTTGTCGGCGGTATCGAGAAAGGCGCTGCCCATCTTGATGGCGATGGCGATGAGGTTCTTGCCTTCGTGCAGCACGCCGGCCGGAACGGAATAGGCGCGCACGACATCATAGCCTTCGCCGGCGCCGACATTCTGGCCGTTGACGAAAGCGAGATCGAAATCGCTGACCTGTCCGAGCGTCAGCGTCGCCGGGCCTTGCGCTTCGGCGGCGGTCAGTTCGATGGTCTTGCGTACCCAGACGACGCCATTGAAATTCGCCAGCTTCGGCCACGGCCGCCAGCCGCCGATGGCAACGAGTTCGTCCCAACCGGAATCATCGAACGCCGGATCGAACCAGTGCGCCGCCATGCCGGGATCGTGGGCATCGAACCAGGAGCGCATCACGGCGCGGTATTTCAGGTCGCCGTCGGTATGCGAGGCGGCATAGGTTTTGACGATATCGAGCGCCTCGCCATAACCGCCGAGGCTGGCGAGCTTGTCGTTGCTGATCCAGGCCTGGATCGCCGATCCGCCCCAGGCGTCTTCGATCAGGCCGACCGGGACGCCGGCGACCGGCTGCAGATGGCGGCCGAAATAATAGCAGGTGGCCGAGAAGTCCTTGACGGTGTCTTTGTTCAGCACCGCCCAACTGGCATCGGAACCGAACACGTCACGCGGGTTGGGGCTGGTGAAGCGCTGGACGTGAAAGAGCCGGATATTGGGATTGGTCGCGCTGTAGACTTCGCTGTCGTAATTGGTGGCGAGGCGCAGCGGCAGCTCCATGTTCGACTGGCCGGAGCAGAGATAGACGTCGCCGATCAGCACGTCCTTCACCGCCTGGGTTTCGCCGCTTGAGGACTGCGCGGCGAGCACATAGGGGCCGCCCGCTTTCATCGGCGCGAACTCCGCTTTCCATTGGCCGTTGGCATCGGCGGTGGCGGTGGCGGTCTGGCCGGCGAATGAAACGGTCACGCTGGCGCCCGCAATGGTGCGGCCCCACACCGGAATGGTGCGGTCGCGTTGGATCACGGCATGGTCTTGGAACGTGGTATAGAGAAGCGTGAGGGGCTTGGGCGGGTTTTTCTGCTCGGCCTTAACCACGGCGACAACCGGCGGCGGCGGGGTCAGGTATGGCAGGCTGGAGCAGGCACCGAGCACGAATGCGGCAGCCGTGACGGCGGCGGTCTTGTGCATTCCCGTTTCCTCTTCTTATTGTATGCGCCTGAAGCGGCGGGCGGATTAAATACCGGAGACCTTCCGATGGCCAGATTGGCCGTCCTTCTTGTCTGCGTCATACTGGCTGCCTGTGCGCCGGTGACGGCGCCGCAGGGACTCGAAAATGTCGCGCCGCGCGTTACGGATGATTCATTCACGACGCGCGACGGTCTGGCCTTGCCGCTACGCCATTGGGACGCCGTAACGCCCCGCGCCGTGATCATTGCCCTGCACGGAATGAATGACTATTCCAACGCGTTCGCGATGCCGGCACCCTATTGGGCGGAACACGGCATCACCACTTATGCTTACGACCAGCGCGGGTTCGGGCGGGCGCCCCATCCTGGATTGTGGGCCGGCGAGGCTGCGCTGGATCGCGATCTCGCCGATTGTATCGCGGCGATACGTCTGCGCCATCCCGGTGTGCCGCTGTTCGTGCTCGGCGAGAGCATGGGCGGCGCTGTGGTGCTGACGACCTTCGCGACTGAGCATCCGCCCGAGGTCGACGGCATCATCCTGGTGTCGCCGGCGGTGTGGTCGCGCTCCGACATGCCGTTCTACTATCGCGTTGCGCTGTGGTTCACCGCGCATGTCATGCCGGGCCTGACGGTCACGGGCCGCGGCGTCGTCAATATCTGGCCGTCCGACAACATCGACATGCTGCGCCAATTCTCGCGCGATCCGCTGGTGATCAAACAAACGCGCCCCGATGCGGTGTGGGGTCTCGTCAATCTGATGGACGATGCGCGCGACGCCGCCGGTGCATTGAAGAAGCCACCGCCGCTGCTGATGCTGCGCGGCGAAAAAGATCAGGTGATCCCGCCGGCCTCCGCTGCCGCTGCCGCCAAAGCGCTGGCGCGCAACGCCGGCTTCAGCGAGCGCGTCTATCCCAAAGGCTACCACATGCTGCTGCGCGACATCGCCGGGCCGCAGTATTGGAAGGATGTGGTGGCGTGGGTGGACGAGCGAACGGCCCCTCGCGCGACCGTTACGGCTTCACCGTTCCCGCGCTGACATGCACCGTGCCGACGGCGGCTTTGTCGGTGGCCGAGGCACCCAGCCGCACCACGTAATCGCCTTCGGCAACGTGCCATTCGTTGGCATCGGCATCGAACAGCGCCAGCAGGCGGCGATCGGCGTAGACCACGACATGCTTGGTTTCGCCGGGCGCCAGTTCGATCTTCTCGAAGCCGATCAGCCGGACGGTGTCGAACGGCGGCTTGACGTAGACCTCGGCGACCGTCTTGCCGGGGCGGGTGCCGGTGTTGCGCACATCGAACTCGGCTTTGATCGTGGTTGCGCCGGTGAGCTTCAGGTTCTCATAGGCGAACGTCGTGTACGACAGCCCATAGCCGAACGGAAACAGCGGCGTCAGTTTCTGGTCCTCGAACCAGCGATAGCCGACGCGCGCGCCTTCCTGATAGATCACGTCATAGGCCGTCGGCGATCCGATGGTGGCGACGATCCGGTTGTCGGGGCGCGCCCCAGTGATGATCGGATGCGCGAGCTGGCTTTCGGCGATCGGGAAGGTGAGCGGCAGCTTGCCCGACGGATTGACCTCGCCGAACAGGATGCGCGCGATCGCGGCGCCGCCGCCGTTGCCGGGATACCAGGCTTCCATCACGCCGGCGACGGCATCGAGCCACGGCATCGTAACCGGTCCGCCGGTTTCGAGGATCACGATGATGTTGGGATTGGCCGCCGCGACCGCCGCGATCAACTCGTTCTGGTTGCCGGGCAGGGCGAGGTCGATGACATCGCTGCCCTCGTGCATGTACTGATAGGCGAACACGATGGCGACATCGGCCTTTTTCGCCGCCGCGACCGCCGCCGCGATATCCTGGCCGCTGACGAAATTCACCCGCGCCTTGGGCGCCAGCTTCTTGATTTCGGCGAGCGGGGCGGTCGTGTGCAGCACGGCGGTCTCGCGCGGCATCTGCCAGCTCTGGCGGTCGATCACCTTAGTGCCGCCGCCGACGTTGACGACCAAATCGTTGGAATGGCCAATGCCGTGCACCTGTGAGGAGCCGCCACCCGACAGCACGCCCTTGTCGGCGAAGCCGCCGATCACCGCGATCTTCTGGCGTTTCTTGGGATCGAGCGGCAACAGCGCCCGCTCATTCTTCAAGAGCACGATGCCTTCTTCGGCGTCGCGCTGGGCCACGGCGAGATCGCCATAGACATCGATCGGGCCCTTCACCAGCGGCCGGTCGAACAGGCCCTTGGCGAACATGGTGCGCAGGATGCGGCGGACCATCTGCTTGAGCCGCGCCTCCGAAACGTCGCCCTTGGCGACGGCGGCGCGCAGGTCATCGCCGAAAAAGTCGCGCACGTCGGAGCCGTTGGCGGATTCCTGCTCGAGACCGGAGGTCGCTGCGGCCACCGTCGAGTGCACCGCACCCCAATCCGACAGCACGAAGCCCTGATAGTGCCAGTCGCTGCGCAGCACGTCGTTGAGGAGATACGGGTTCTCGCAGGCATAGACCCGGTTGTAGCGGTTATAGGAGCACATGATGGCGCCCGGATCGCCGGTTTCGAGCGCAATCTCAAAGGCGAGCAGGTCGCTTTCGCGCCCTTCGCCTTCCTCGATCGCCACGCTCATCACGGTGCGCGCGGTTTCCTGGTCGTTGAAGGCAAAATGCTTGGCAGTGGAGATGATGCCCTGCGCCTGGATGCCCTTGATGGATTCGCCGACCATCTGGCCGGCCAGCAGCGGGTCTTCGCCGGAATATTCGAAGGTGCGCCCGCCGCGCGGTTCGCGCGCCAGATTGGCTCCGCCCGCCAGCATCACATTGAAGCCCTTGGCGCGGGCTTCGCGTCCGACCATGGCGCCGCCGTCGAAGGCAAGGGCGCGGTTGAAGGTGGCGGCGGTCAGCAACGAGGAGGGCAGTGCCACGGCGGTATCGCCGGGCCGCATGTTGCCGCCATTGGCGACGCCGAGGCTGGCGTCGGATTCGGTCAGCGCCGGAATGCCGAGGCGGGCGATGCCAGGCACGTAGCCGGCGCTGCCGGGAAGCAAGGGTTTCAGCCACGCCGGAATCGGTTCGTGAAAGCCGGGCTGATAGGCGACACCGAGATAGCCGTCGACCAGGATCAGCTGTTCCTCGCGGCTCATTTCGGCGACGACGAGTTCGGCGCGGGCATCGGGCGGGAGCGCGGTGTTCATCCACGGCGGATTTGGCTGCGCCACCGCCGCCATGGTGCTGAAGACAAACAGAGCAACGCCAACCACTCGCGCACGCATGATGTCGAACCCCTTGCCGGACGGGCGCCACGGCCCGCAGCCTGAAAACATGTCGATTATTGTTACGGCCGAGGGGTTAACAAGGGTGTTCGCTGCGGCGAATTCGAAAGCGTTGCGGAAGCCGTTGACGACAAACGGGAGTCGCGAATTACTGAACGGTTTTCGTGGCTTCGTTCAGGGCTTGGCGCGCATCACCGGCGTGATCTTGACGCCGGCGCGGGCGGCAAGGTGATAGCAAATCTCCATCTGGTCGGCCATGTAGGTCTTGTCGGCCAGCGACGCACCGGAATAGGCCCCGATCATCTGGCTGGCATAATGGATGCGCGCGCGGCTGTAGGAATCCTGCGTCGCCAGGCCGGCCTTCTGCACGCGCTCGAAGGTCTGGCGCATGATATCGGAGAAGAAATTGGTCGGCGGCGCGTAGAGGGGCTTGAAAAGGGCAACGCGGGTGTTGTCGCGCCCCGCCACCAGGATGGCGTCGGCATTGACGTCGGGATTGGTGAGCAGGAAGCGGGTGACATCGCACACCGCGATGGCATCGGACCAGTTGTCGAGCTTGTTGAGATCGAAATCCGTCATGTGTCCGGCGGCGGCGGGTGCCATGACGCCGGTGAGCATCAGGACGGACGCGAAGCATTTGGCTGTCGTTCGCATGGATCACTCCCTGACGAGCACCGCAATCATCGCACGGCTGGGCCGGACAGGTCTTCACAGCTCCGCGATTATCGCCCCGAAACGGCGCCTTTGCACGTCCAATCCATCACCGTTGCGTGAGCGGGCGGCCATTCCACGGCGTTGCGCGTCCCTTGCGGCCTGTCCGGTGATCGGATATCTCGCTGGGACGGTTACGTCGCAATTGCCCAAACGTCGCGTACGGATCATCGCGGTTTTGCCGAATATTGGGAAACCCGGTTAAGACTACAGCGTTATCGTGAAGCCGATCGTCGTTTCGGGTGACTTAAGCATTTTCGCATTGGTAATACTGAAATGCAGCGCCACGGGCGCATAGATTTCCTTCGCATAGAGGCTAGCCACTTGGACCAATTGACAAAGTTGATTTCGCTTGCGACCGCTGTGCCGGAAACGATGGTCTCTCAAAGCGACGCCGCGCAAGTTGCACACGACCTGTTCGGTGCGCGCTATGCGGCCTTCGACCGGATGGCGTCGGTATTTCTCACTGCTGGAATTCACAAGCGCCACATTGCCCGGCCGCTGGCGTGGTATTCGGAGCCGCGCGGCTGGAAAGAGCGCACCGCGGTTTATCTCGAAGCGGCCGAAGCGCTGTTCATCGAGGCCGCCAACAAGGCGCTGGCGTCGGCGAAGCTGGCGGCTTCCGACATCGACGTCGTGGTGACGGTTTCATCGACCGGCATCGCAACTCCGAGCCTGGAGGCGCGCGCGGCCCGGGCGATGGGCTTTCGCGACGACATCCAGCGGGTGCCGGTGTTCGGGCTCGGCTGTGCCGGCGGCGTCTCCGGCGTCGCGATCGCGGCGCGGCTGGCCAAGGCGCAGCCGGGCGCCAATGTGCTCTTGGTCGTCGTCGAGCTGTGCAGTCTGGCGTTTCGCATGGATCAACTCACCAAGGCGAACATCGTCGCCTGCGCCCTGTTCGGCGACGGCGCTGCCGCCTGCGTTTTTCGCACCGGGCCTGGCGGTCTGGCGCAGGTCGAGGCGGCCGGCGAGCATACCTGGCCCAACACGCTCGACATCATGGGCTGGGATCTCGATGGCCAGGGCTTCGAGGTGATTTTCGCGCAAGCCATCCCGTCGTTTGCGGAAGCCAACATGGGGCCGGCCGTGGCGCGGATTCTGGAACGCTCGAACATCAAGATCGGCGATGTCGATCGCTTCGTTTGCCATCCCGGCGGCACCAAGGTCGTCGCGGCCTTGGAGCGGGCACTGGGCGTCCCCCAGGGCGGTCTCGACCATGAACGCGAGGTGCTGCGCGACTACGGCAACATGTCGGCTCCGACGGCGCTGTTCGTGCTCGATCGGACGCTGCGGGCGGGCCTGCCGTCGCGCGCGGTGATGACGGCGATGGGCCCCGGCTTCAGCGCGAGCTGCGTTTCGCTGACGAGAGCGGCGTGATTGCCGCCATCACCGTGCTCGGCGCCGTCACCGTGCAGCGTCTGGTCGAGCTTCCCCTCGGCCGGCGTAACACGGCGCGGTTGCTGGCGCGCGGCGGCACCGAGTTTGCGCCCGGCCATTATCCGGTGATCGTCGCGCTACATGCGGCATGGCTCGGCGGGCTGTGGCTGCTGGCCTGGAACCGTCCGGTCGTGCCGGCCTGGCTGGCGGTGTTCGCCGTCCTGCAGGTGTTGCGGATCTGGGTGCTGGCGACTTTGGCCGAGCGTTGGACGACCCGCATCATCGTCGTGCCCGGACTGGCATTGGTGAAAACCGGTCCCTATCGCTTCTTCAGCCACCCCAATTACGCCGTCGTGGTCGGCGAGATCGCGGTGCTGCCGCTGGCGTTCGGGCTGGTCTGGTATGCGGCCGCGTTCTCGATCCTCAACGCCATGATCCTGTTCGTCCGCATCAGCGCCGAAAACGCCGCCCTCAAAGGAGCCGACGCTGAGCAACACCGATAGCGTACCGCTGAAGACCTGGGCCGGATTCGCCATGATGTGCATCGGCATGTTCATGGCGATCCTCGACATCCAGGTGGTGGCGACGTCGCTGCCGACCATTCAAGGTGCCCTCGGCATCGCCCGCGACCAGATGAGCTGGATTCAGACCGCGTATCTCATTGCCGAGGTGATCGCGATTCCGCTGACCGGCTTCCTGACGCGCCTCCTCACCATGCGCTGGTTGTTCGTCGTCACCATTGCGGTCTTCACCGTCGCATCGCTCGGCTGCGCCTCCAGCAGCAGTTTTGCGGCGCTGCTGGGTTGGCGGATGCTGCAGGGCTTCTCGGGCGGCACCCTGATTCCGGCCGTGTTCGCGGCGGTGTTTTTGCTGTTTCCGTCGCGGCTGCAGGGCGTCGCCACCACCATCGGCGGTGTCCTCGCGGTGCTGGCGCCCACCGTCGGGCCGGTCGTCGGCGGCTGGATCACCGAAACCTATAGCTGGCATTGGCTGTTTCTCATCAACGTCGCGCCGGGTGTGGTGTGCGCGGTGGCGACGGTATGGCTGCTGCCGGTCGAGTCGCCGTCGTTGAAAGAGGCACGCGCGTTCGACGTCCTCTCGGTTGCCGCCATGGCGCTGGCGTTGGCGACGCTGGAAATCGCCTTGAAAGAGTCGCCGACGCGCGGCTGGCTGTCGCCGCTGGTTTGCAGCTTGCTGGCGGTGTCGCTGGCGAGCGCCTTCGCCTTCGTGCGCCGCACCCTCGGCCGCAGCAAGCCGGTGGTCGAGCTGCGCACGCTGAAGGACCCGCGCTTTGCCGTCGGCTGCCTGTTGAGTTTCGTGCTGGGCGTCGGATTGTTCGGCTCGGTCTATTTGATGCCGGTATTCCTGGCGTTCGTGCGCGGGCATGAGGCGCTCGAGATCGGCACCATCATGCTGGTGACCGGAGTCGCGCAGTTGGCAACGGCGCCGCTGGCGGTGGCGTTGGAGCGGCGCACGGGAGCGCGGCTGCTGACCACGGCCGGATATCTGCTGTTCGCCACCGGCCTCGGCCTCAGTGCGTTTCAAACCCCGCAAACCGATTTCGACGGCATGTTCTGGCCGCAGGTGATCCGCGGCGTCGCGATCATGTTCTGCCTGTTGCCGCCGACGCGATTGGCGCTTGGCCACCTCGACAGTGCGGCTGTTGCCGACGCCAGCGGGTTGTTCAACCTGATGCGCAACCTCGGCGGCGCCGTCGGGATCGCGCTGATCGACAGCATCATTTACGGCCGCGCGCCCCATCACGCCGAGGCCATCGTGCAGCGCCTGATGAACGGCGACATCGCGACAGCGAAATTCGTCGGCATTCCGATGAAGCTGTTCCAGGACCGCCCGCCGGGCCCGATCGACGAGATCACCCGCAGCCTGCTGGAACCGATGGTCAACCGGGCCGCGTTTGTCGAAGCGGTGAACGACGCCTGGGCGGTGGTCGCGGTTCTGACCGTGGTGGTCCTGATCGCCGTCCCGTTCGCACGCCAACGCAAAACTGTTGGGGGGTAAGCCATTTTCCGAAGAAAATGGTGGGCGATGTAGGGATTGAACCTACGACCCCACCCGTGTGAAGGGTGTGCTCTCCCGCTGAGCTAATCGCCCGGGTCCGGTTTAGGCGGCTACGGCAGAGCCGTCCGCCTCGGGGAGGTGGGCTATACAGGCCCCGGCCGCCCGGTGCAAGCCGGACTGCACCTGGGAAAAGCTATATCCCCAGGAGCCGCTTTGCCGCGGCCGGGACCTCGCGGAAATCGTCGAGCACGAGGTCGGCGCCCAGGCTGGCGGCCGGCGCGGTGGTGTAGCCATAGCTCATCAGGATCACCTTGAGGCCGGCGCCGCGGGCGGTTTCCACGTCGGTCACACTGTCGCCGACCATCAGCGCCGGACCGCTTCCCGCCTCGACGTCCAGCTCGGCCAGCACCTGCCCGGTCAGGCGCGGATCGGGCTTCAGCCAGGGGTATTTGCTGCCGCCCACCACCGCGCCAAAGAAGCCGGCCAGCCCGAGTTCGCCCACCAGTTGGACGGCGCTCGGATGCGGCTTGTTGGTGAGGATCGCCATCCGCACGCCTGCCGCCTTAAGTCCGGCCAGGGTCTCGACCACACCGGGAAACGGCCGGCTGGCGGCGGCGATATGGCTTCCGTAATCGTCGAGGAAATCCCGGTACAGCCCCTCCATCCGCGCCGGATCGAGAGGAGCGCCGGTCGCCAGGAAGGCATCGCTGATCAGGTTCTTGGCGCCGCGGCCGACCAGTTTGCGCAGCAGCTCGGGCGCCAGGGCGCTGCGTCCGTCGCGCGCCAGCAGGGTGTTCATGGTGGTCAGCAGATCGGGCGCGGTATCGACCAGCGTACCGTCGAGATCGAACAGGAGGACACGGGTTTGGGTCATGCGATCAAGCGGCAATATCATGATGTAATTCGTCACTTTACCCATACGAGCCCGTGGGCTATCCAGCAAGCATGGCACGCGCTGGGGTAATTTTGGCGGCAGGGATGGGTACGCGGTTGAAGTCCGCGACGCCCAAGGTGATGCACGAGGTCGCAGGCCTTCCGATGTTGGGGCATGTGATCGCAGCGATGCGAGGGGCCGGCGTCGAGCGGATCGTGGTGGTGACCCACTCGGCCGGCGATATCGTCCGGGCTTTTGCCGCAAAAATGGGCGCCGAGAGCGTCATCCAGGACCCGCAACTGGGCACCGGCCATGCCGCAGCCTGCGCCGCGCCGCTGCTCAAGGACTATCCCGGCACGGTGATCGTCTCTTACGGCGACATGCCGCTGGTGACGGCCGCCACCTTCGAAGCCTCGTTTGCCGCGCAGGCCGAGACCGGAATGGCGATGATCGGCTTCCGCCCCGCCGACCCGGGCGCTTACGGCCGCATGATCCTCGATCGCGCCCGGCTGCTCGACCGCATCGTCGAGTTCAAGGACGCCAACGCCGAAGAGCGCGCCGTCACGCTGTGCAACGCCGGCATCCTGGCGGCGGCGACCAAGGAATTTTTCTTCTGGGCCGGCAAGCTCGACAACGCCAACGCCCAAAAAGAATATTACCTCACCGACGTTCCGACACTGGCTCGGGTCGACAGCGTGCGCTGCGCCGTTCTCGAAGCCGACGAAGTCGAAATGATGGGGGTCAATTCCCGCGCCGAACTCGCCAAGGCCGAGGCCGCCATGCAGGCCCGCTTGCGCGACAACGCGCTGATGAATTTCGTCGGGCTGGTGGCGCCGGAAACCGTCCATTTCAGCCACGACACCGTGCTCGAGCCCGATTGCACGGTCGAGCCCTATGTCGTGTTTGCGCCCGGCGTGACGGTGCGTTCCGGCGCCCGCATCCGTGCCTTTTCGCACCTCGAAGGCGTCGTAGTCGGCTCCGACGCGATCATCGGTCCCTATGCGCGGCTCAGGCCCGGCACGGTGGTGGAAGAAGGCGTCCACATCGGCAATTTCGTCGAGCTGAAGAACACCCGTATCGAGAAGGGCGCCAAGGCGAACCATCTCACCTACCTCGGCGATGCGCGGGTCGGCGCCGGCTCGAACATCGGCTGCGGCACCATCACCTGCAATTACGACGGCTTCTTCAAGCACAAGACCGACATCGGCGCCGGTGTTCTGATCGGTTCCGATACGGCGCTGGTGGCGCCGGTCAAGATCGGCGACGGCGCCATGACCGGGGCCGGTTCGGTGATCACCAAGGACGTGCCCGCCAACGCGCTGGTCGTGACGCGCGCCGCGCAGGTGGAGAAACCCGGCTGGGCCGAAGCGTTCCGCACACGCAAGAAGGCGGAAAAGGCTGCGAAGAAGCCTTAAGGGTGCGAGTTTTGCATTCATACAGTCGGATTTGAGCCGAAGGAGACAGCTATGTGCGGCATCGTTGGCATCGCGGGAACGAAGGATTGCGCCGGCGCCATTGTCGATGCGCTGCGAAGGCTCGAATACCGCGGCTATGACTCGGCCGGCATCGCCACCCTGGTCGGCGGCAAGATCGACCGTCGTCGGGCGCTGGGCAAACTGTCGGCGCTGGATGCGGTGCTGCACGAGCGGCCGTTGCCAGGCGTCACCGGCATCGGCCATACCCGCTGGGCCACCCACGGCAAGCCGTCGGAGTTGAACGCCCATCCCCACGCCACCGACAAGGTCGCGATCGTCCACAACGGCATCATCGAGAATTTCCGCGAGCTGCGCGCCGAACTGATCGCCAAGGGTCACAAGTTCGAATCCGAGACCGACAGCGAAGTCTGCGCCCATCTCATCAGCCAGAACCTCGACGAGGGACTTGCGGCGGTCGATGCGGCCAAGCAGGCGATCAAGCGCCTGCACGGCGCCTATGCTTTGGCGGTGATTTTCCAGGGCGAAGAGGGTCTGCTCGTGGGCGCCCGCATGGGCTCGCCGCTGGCGGTCGGTTACGGCGTCGGCGAAGCCTATCTCGGCTCTGATGCGTTCGCGCTGGCGCCGTTCACCAATCGCGTGTCGTATCTCGACGACGGCGACGTGGTCGTGATCCGCGGTCCCGAAGTGCAGATTTTCGACGTCCAGGATCGTCCCGCAACCCGCGAGATCAAGATCACCACCGCGTCGGCCGGTCTGGTCGATAAGGGCGGCCATCGTCATTACATGGCGAAGGAGATTCACGAGCAGCCGGAAGTGATCGGCCATACGCTGGCGCATTACCTCGATCCCGACGCCCGCATCGTGCGGGTGCAGGAACCGCGTCTGGCCAAAGCGTTGGCGGAAGCGAGCCGGCTCACCATCTCGGCCTGCGGTACCGCCTATTACGCCGGCCTGGTCGGCAAGTACTGGTTCGAGCAGCTGGCGCGGCTGCCGGTGGAAATCGATGTCGCGTCGGAACTGCGCTATCGGGGTCCGGTCTATCCCGAGAACGGCGTCGCGCTTTACATCAGCCAGTCGGGCGAGACGGCGGATACGCTGGCGGCGCTGCGCGATGCCAAGGCGCACGGCCAGACCACCATCGCCGTCGTCAACGTGCCGGAATCGACCATCGCGCGCGAAGCCGACATCGTGCTGCCGACCTTCGCCGGTCCCGAGATCGGCGTTGCGTCGACGAAAGCCTTCACCTGTCAGCTGTCGGCGCTGGCGCCGCTCGCCATCGCCGCCGCACGCGCCCGCGGCCACATGGATCTCGAAACCGAGAACAAGCTGTGCGCCGCGCTGCTCGGCGCCCCGCGCGCCATTGTCGAGTTCCTGAAGCAGGAACCCCGCATCGAACATCTCGGTCAGGTCGTCGCCAAGGCGCGCGACGTGCTCTATCTCGGCCGCGGCGTGAATTATCCGCTCGCGCTCGAAGGTGCGCTGAAGCTCAAGGAAATCTCCTACATCCATGCCGAGGGCTATGCCGCCGGCGAGATGAAGCACGGCCCCATCGCGCTGATCGACGAGAAGGTGCCGGTGATCGTCATCGCTCCGCACGACGCCCTCTACGAAAAGACCGTCTCCAACATGCAGGAAGTGATGGCGCGCGGCGGCAAGGTGCTTCTTATCTCCGACAAGGCTGGCATCGCCGCGGCGGGCGCCCAGGCGTGGCAAACGGTGGAAGTGCCGACCACCGACCCCTTCATCGCCCCGCTGCTCTACGCCGTGCCGGTGCAGACGCTGGCCTATTACGCCGCCGTCGCCAAAGGCACCGACGTCGACCAGCCGCGCAATCTGGCCAAATCGGTGACGGTGGAATAGTCCAAAACGTGCTACTCTCGCTCCCGCGGAATGGCCGGGGAGCGGGGGAAATGCGCGCGCACCAGATCGTCGTCGTGGTCGCGGCTGTGTTTGCTGGCGGCTGTGCATTCAACGAAGACTTCCCCGCAAAATGGTCGTCGCCCGTGCCCGGCGGCTGCGCGGCCCTGTCCGGGACCTATTCCAATTTCGGAGAATTCGGCGAGCTGCACGTCGTGGCGCCGCCGGGTACCGACCTTCGCCCGCGTCTGGCACTGCGGTTTTTCCCAGGCGAACCGGGCGATGCCGATCGTGTCAGAGCGCTGGAGCGCGCCGATCGCGTTGTCCTGACCTACAACGACGGCGTCTTGACCGTCGATGTGCAGGATGGAGCGGCCCCGGTGGCAACCGCGCGCTTTTCGGAAAAAGCCAAAACGCTGACATGCACGCGTGAGGGCGCCGTCATTGCTGGCTACAGCGGCTGGGCCCACGGCGCCGGCAATCCCTTGATCGGTCGCGAGCACAATGCCGATACCCTGATGCCGGCGGCCGACGGTTCTTTGATCGTCAAATATACTGGCGGCGGCACCGGCATGGTCTACGGCGTCATGCCGTTTTCGGGATCGGAATCCTCTTGGCGCCGCTGGCCTCGTCTGGGTCAGTGAGGCCGTGCGGCCCGCTGGCCAAGCGACGGACTTCCGCCACAATTACCGGGTGACATGAGCCGTCTTGCGGAGAACGGCGCATGATTGGCAATCTGCAGGCGTTGCGCGCCTATGCGGCGATCAGTGTGGCGTTGTTTCATTTCTCGCTGGTGCCGGCGTCGGCGATGCCGTGGCATTTCGGCAGTTTCGGCGTCGATCTGTTTTTCGTGCTGTCGGGCTTCATCATCGCTTATAGCGCCGATCGCGACAGCCGCCATTTCCTCGCCCATCGTTTGATCCGCGTACTGCCGACCTATTGGATCGTCACCAGCCTCGGCGCCGCCATCTGCCTGCTCGGGATGCCTGCGCTCGACGTGCTCGGCTGGTGGGGGCAATCGGCAGCCTTCCTCACCAATGCGCAAGGCCGCCCGCCGATCATCTTCGTCGGCTGGACGCTGGTGTACGAACTCGCCTTCTATCTCATCTTCGCGCTGGCACTGGGGGTGGCGCGCAAGGCGGCGCCGGTGGCCGCGATCGTGCTGCTTGTGCTGCTCGGCCTGGCGTTGCCGCTGATCCCGCTTTCCGCCGCAACGGTGCTGCGCCCGTGGCCGCTGTTGCTCGAGTTCGCCTATGGCATCGCGATTTTCCTCGTCACCAAGCCGATCGCGATGCGGAGCCATCGGTTGCGCTGGGTCGGGCTGATCCTTGCCGTGATTGGCCTCGCGCTGATCTATGCCTTCGATCACACGGTGCGCGATCTCCATGGGCTGGCGCAACAATGGCAGCGGGTGTTTGCGCTCGGCCTGCCGGCGACGCTGGTCGTGTTCGGCCTCGTGGTGATGGACAAGGCCGGCTGGGGCATCAAGAACCGCTTTGTGCTGGCGCTCGGGGCCGCCTCCTATGCGATCTACCTGTTGCACCCGCCGGTGTTCTTTTTCGTGCTCGGCCTCAAGCCGGGTCCGTTCGACGCCCGCGCCAAGATCTTCGCGATCCTGGTGGTGGCGACCGTGCTCGTGGCGCTCGGCTTCTACTACGCGATCGAAAAACCGCTGCTGCGCCGCTTACGCCGCCTTATCACCCGCGCCGCCGCGTAATCCGGCCCCTGAGCGTGCGTATCACTCGCATAGCTCGCGCCGCGGGCCCGTGCCGCGTTGGACGCAGTTCGTGTTGGTCACACCATTGTATCCGGTGGATTGGGGGATTCGCGGGTGAGCATGAGTTTTGCGCCGCCCCGGCTCGAGAAGTTCGGGCCGGTCAATCTGGCCGGACTGCGCCGGAGCCATTCCGTGCGCCGCGACCAGATGGAGGTTTATCGCGATGTCGCCGCGCAGTGGCGCGATTTCGTCGCCATGGCCGGATCGATTCCGGCGCTGCCGCCGCGACGCGGCTATGGCATCAATTTCCGCATGGAAGAGAACAAGACCGCGCTCGATTATTACTGCGGTTTGGTCGTTGCCGGCGCCAACCAGGTCCCGCCCGCCTTCATGGCCCTGACGATCGATCCCCTGACGGTGGCGGTGTTCGAGCATCGCGAGCACCTGTCGTTGTTGCGCTACACGATGGAGCTGATTTTCGCGACCGTTCTGCCGATGGCCGGGATCGAGCCCGACTACGACGAGCCGATCGAGTTTATTCAGCGGTACACGGAGGAGTTCGATCCCGCCGTCGGGCGCGGTGGCGTCGAAGTCCTGGTACCGGTGAAGATTTAGGCGTGGCGGATCGCAAGGATCGGGAGTAGGTAACACGTATGTTACCTCTTGGGGCCAGCCGATGACGGACTTACCGCGACTGGAACGGTTCGGACCGCTGGCGCTAATCGGGTTGGCGTGCGCGCACAGCCGCAATCTTGATGATTATGGCATTGTGCAGTCGATCAGCCGGCAGTGGGACGAGTACATGCAGCGCCGCGTGCCGCCGCCGTGGAGCCCGCATGCCTGGCGGTTCGGCGTCACCGAGCGGATGTCCGACGGCGACATGACGCTGACCTATTTCTGCGGTGCGGCGCCGTCAGAGCCGCCGGAGACCCCGCCCGGATTCACGCGTCTGGTGATCCCCGAACTGACCTGCGCCGTGTTTCCGTTCTGGGGCCGCATCACCGCGTTTCCGGTCTTCATCCATTCTGTGTTCGGCCGCGAACTGGGCGCGGCCGGCTTCAAGCCTTTGCCGGACGCGCCCGGCGTGCCGGAATTCCTCGAACGCTACGACTGGTCGTTCGATCCCAATGTCGCCGGCGGCGGCCTTGACGTGCTGGTTCCCGTGATGGCCTGATGGTCACGGATGCAGGGCTCTACGCGACGCAGCGCCCTGCAAAAAAGCTATTCGAGCATGCTGCGCAGCATCCATGCGGTCTTTTCATGGAGCTGGATGCGCTGCGTCAGCAGATCCGCGGTGGCTTCGTCGCTTGCCTTGTCGGCCATCGGGAAGATTTTGCGGGCGGTGCGCACCACGGTCTCCTGGCCCTTGACGAGGTCGGCGATCATGGCGGTGGCACTCGGCACCTTCTCGCTTTCCTCGATCGAGGAGAGCTTGGCGAAGGCCTTGTAGCTGCCCGGCGCGTAGACGCCGAGGGCCCGAATGCGTTCGGCGATCAGGTCGACGGCCAGCGCCAGCTCGTTGTACTGCGTCTCGAACATCAGATGCAGGGTGTTGAACATCGGGCCGGTGACGTTCCAGTGGTAGTTATGGGTCTTGAGGTAGAGCGTGTAGGAATCGGCGAGCAGGGCCGCCAGGCCCTCTGCGATCGCCTTGCGCTGCTTTTCCTCGATCCCGATGTCGATAGCCGGCCCGTCTTTCTTTGCCATAGTCGTTTAATCCTTCTGTGCTGCGGCGCTGCCAACATGCCCCCGTTCGGAGCGTTCTGACAGCTCAATTCGATAGTTTAGAATAATTCAAAAACAACACAATTGAACGGCGCAGACTGCCGCAGGGGTGAGGAATCATCGCTCTGGACGAACGGCTCCGGATCGGTTTCATTCCGCCATCATGAGCACCAGCGATATCGATCATCTGAAGCATCAGGCGGCCGCCCGCGCGGTCGAATTCGTCACCAGCGGCATGAAGG
>NZ_JBWZET010000128.1:0-20048 GCF_056722145.1 Rhizomicrobium sp.
GCCGGAAACCCTGAACCGCGCGCGCACCAACATGCGCGAGCTCATCATGCTGCGGATCAACCCGGCCGCCGCCATGCGCCTCTCCCGCGAGGAATTCCGCCTGGAGATTCTCCGCCTGGTCGCCGAAATCGGCGCCGAGCAGCGTCTCCAGCTCAACACCCGCGAACAGGACATGCTGGTCCAAGAGCTGATCGACGACATGATCGGCCTCGGCCCGCTCGAGCCCCTGCTCAACGACGACGCCGTCACCGATATCATGGTCAACGGCCCGAACAGCATCTTCGTCGAGCGGTTCGGCAAGCTCGAGGCGATGTCGCAGATCCATTTCCGCGACAATCAGCACGTCAACAACATCGCCCAGCGTATCGCCGCCGGCGTCGGTCGCCGGGTCGACGAGGCGAGCCCGATGGCCGATGCGCGTCTGTCGGACGGCAGCCGCGTCAACATCCTCTTGCCGCCGCTGGCGCTCAACGGTCCGACCATCTCGATCCGCAAATTCTCCCGTCGCCAGATCACGCTCGAAATGATGGCACGGCAGGGCAACCTGTCGGAGCCGCTCGCCCGCTTCCTCGAACTCGCGGCGCGGGCCCGGCTCAACATCCTGATCTCGGGCGGCACCGGTTCGGGCAAGACGACCCTCCTCAATGCGATGTCGAGCTATATCAGCAACAAGGAGCGCATCCTCACCATTGAAGACACGGCCGAATTGCAACTGCAGCAGGCCCATGTCTGCCGCCTGGAAGCCCGCCAGCCCAACATCGAAGGCACCGGTGAAGTGACCGCGCGAGACCTGCTCAAGAACGCGCTGCGCATGCGCCCCGACCGCATCATTGTCGGCGAAGTGCGCGGTGCCGAGGTGCTCGACATGCTGCAGGCGATGAATACCGGCCACGACGGCTCGATGACATCGATCCACGCCAATTCTCCGCGCGATGCGCTGACCCGCCTGGAACATATGGTCGGCATGACCGGTATCGATCTGCCGCTGAGTTCGCTTAGACCGCAAATCGCTTCGGCGCTTCATGTGTTGGTGCAGATCCAGCGCATGAGCGACGGCAAGCGGCGCGTCGTCAGCGTGCAGGAAATTCTCGGCATGGAAGGCACTTCGGTATCGCTCCAGGAAATCTTCCGGTTTGAGCGTGCCGGGGTCGACAAGGACGGAAATGTCATCGGCAGTCACAAGGCGACGGGCATCAAGCCGCGATTTTTGCAGACTGCGGTCGAATGCGGCCTGCCGATTCCGCTCGAACTGCACTCGTTGATGTAGGAACCGGCAATGGCGACCTGGATCATCCTTTCCCTGGGCATCGCGGTGACTCTCGGCACCGTGCTCTTGATCGACGCCATGGTCCGCTTCCGTCGCATTTCGCGTGGCGAGGACGGCAACATCGTCGACCGGCGTTTGTCGCAGGTCGGTCATACTGGAGATGACGCGTCGCTCGTGGCGGACGATGATGGCGGCGGCGACGACAACGACATTCTGTCATACGTCGCAACGAGACTGCAAAACCTGGTCGTCCAATCCGGCACGACAATGTCGGTCGCGAAAATCCTGTTGTTGGCGGTGTCGCTGTCGTTCGCGATCGGCCTCGCTTTCAGCGTTTTGCTTTCTTCGGCGAGCTGGTTGGTGTGGGTCGGCATTGGCGTCGTCGGCGGCTTCGGCTTTGTTGTGATGCTGCTGCGGGGCTTGCGCAGTGCCCGCATCGCCAAATTCGAGGCCCAGCTTCCCGATACCATAGACTTGATCGTGCGCTCATTGCGCGTCGGCCATCCCATCAGCGCGTGCATGGCCGTGATCGCCACCGAGATGTCGTCGCCTATCCGCGACGAATTCCAGCTTGCCCACTACAAGGTCAGCTACGGCTACACGGTGTCGGCCGCGTTTCGCGAGATGGCCGATCGCGTACCGCTGCCGGATCTGAAATTCCTCGTCACCGTGCTGCAATTGCAGGAAGAGACGGGCGGCAATCCGGTAGAGACGTTGTCAAAACTCGCCCTGGTCATCCGCGAGCGCTTCCACATGTTCCAGAAGATCAAGTCGATCACGGCGGAGGGGCGCGTGTCGGCCTGGATGCTGTCGATCATCCCGTTCGTGGCGGCGTTCTTCGCAATCGTGGTCAAGCCGGATTACTACGACAAGATCATGCAGCTCGAGGATTTTCCTATTTTGGCCGGAGTTATCGGTGTCGCAATGATCCTCAACGTGCTCGTGATGCGGGCCATTACCAAAATCAAGGTGTGAGGCGATGGCAAATACGTTTCTCGCTGGCGACAGCCTCATCATCGTTGCGGGGCTGCTGTTGTTCGTGGGCGTGATCTTTGTCGTCTTCGCGTTCGCAGGCTTTACCGGAATTTCCGAGCGTTCGCCCGCCGGCGCAGACGCCGATGCGCCCGACATCGCGGTGGAAGACAATTTCCTGCGTCGTATCGCCAGATTCGTGACGCCGTCGGACAGCAACGAATTGACCGAAGCCCGCCTCAGGATGGCCCGGGCCGGTTACCGGCGCCCGTCGGCGGTTCGCGTCTTTTTCCTTGGGCGCTCCGTATTCGGCCTGCTCATGGCGTTGGCGGCATCCTTGGTCGTGCCGGCGGTTTTCACCGATGTGCCGCCGCCTGTGGTGCTGGGAATTTTGGCAGCGGCGGTGCTGGTCGGTTTCATCCTTCCCTCGCTCGTACTTGATCGCATGATCGCGGCAAGGCGGCAGAAAGCCGTGGAAGGCTTCCCAGACATGCTCGACATGCTGCTGGTCTGCATCGAAGCAGGCCAGGGCTTCGAGCAGGCCACCCGCCGCATCGCGCGCGAACTCGTTGGCCACAATGACGTGCTTGCCGAAGAGCTCGACATCCTGATGAGCGAGTTGTGGGCCGGGCGCGATCGCAATGCGGCGTTCCGTGATTTCGCGATGCGGCTCAACGTCGACGATATCAGTGCCTTCGTAACGGTGGTGCGGCATGCGGACCAGTTCGGCGTATCGATTGCCGACGCCATCCGTGTTTATGCCTCCGACATGCGCTTCAAACGCGTCATGCGGGCAGAAGGAAAGGCCAATCTGATGCCGCTGAAGATTGCGCTCGCCAGCATGTTGTTCACGGTGATTCCGACCGGTGCGATCCTGATCGGCCCATCCATCCTCGAGATCATTCTGTCGTTCTCAGGCACAAACGGACCGTGAGGAACGACGATGTCGGCAATCTGGCTGATCTTCGTGGCGCTGACGTTGGCGGTAGCGGGATTCGATCTTGCGACCTACCGCATCCCGAATTGGACCTGGATGGCGTTGGTCGCGCTGTTTGCGGCGGTGTGGGTGATCCACGGTACCGAAGGAAACTGGCCCTATCACATCGGCGCCGCGGCCGCCTTCCTGGTGGTTGGGCTCGTTTTCTTCATCGCCAAGCAGATGGGAGCAGGGGACGCCAAATTCCTCGCCGCCGTTGCCCTGTTCGCCGGCTTTTCGGCGATCGTGGAATTGCTCCTGTGGATCGGCATTGCTGCGATGGTCGAGTTGATTGCGATCGTAGTTCTGCGCCGGGTGGCGCCGCAGTTCCATTCGCTGTTTTCTGCCGGCAAACGCCCGCTGGCGCGCGTACTGACAAAGCGGGAAGCCATCCCGCTTGGGGCTGGGATAGCCTTGGGCGCCATCGTGGCGTCGCATTGGTTTCCGGCCTCGTTATGGTTCGTCTAGGGGATGATGGCGATGGGCACTCGCGTTAATGGGAGGCGGGCAAGGCGGTGGTGGGCCGGCGACGCTGGAACGGTGACGATCGAATTCGTCATCTGGTTGCCGGTATTCCTGGTCCTGCTCGCGATAACGGCGGACGCGTGCAAGCTCTACATCACCCAATCGAGCATGCTCAACGTTGCGCGCGATACCTCCCGGCGCATGTCGGTCGGCAAGCTGTGCACGGTGGCGGCAGCCAATACCTATGCCGCGCAGCAGATGCTCTATTCAAAGCTGACCTACACCTACACCATCACCATGGGAACTGATTACAACACGGTCACCATTTCCACGCCGATCAAGGATGCCGGTGTGTTCGGCCTGTTGCGGCTGTGGGGTAGCTTCGCCAAGAATGGCGTCACCGATCTGGCGGTGTCGGCGACCATGCCGGCCGAGCCGGGTATTTGCACATGAAGCGCATCGGCCGCCAGCTCAAGCGCTTTGCCTTGTCCCGGCGCGGTTCCGGATCGGTGTTCAATCTGGTGATGCTGCCGGTCTTCCTGGCACTGGCTGGGTTGGCGATCGATGCCGCCATGGTGTACCGGACCGAGGCGGCGCTGCAGGTCGCGGCCGATGCCGCCGCGCTCGCCGCTGCGATGGATGTGCCGGCGAAATCGAGTTACGCCGTTACCGACGCCATCAATTTTGCGCAATACAACATGCCCACAGCGTCCAACGGCGCGGTGCTGAAGGCGTCGGATGTGGTGTTGGGAAATTGGGATTCCGCATCCGGTGTATTCACGCCCGGCGGATCGCCGCAAAACGCCGCGCGCGTCATCACCCGCCGCGCGGTGGAAAACGGCAATCCGCACAGTACGACGTTCCTGCGTTTGATCGGTCTCACCCACTGGGATGTTTCGGCTGCATCGGTTGCGACCTCGGAGCGGCCTCGACTGTGGATCGGGCTGGCGCTCGATAATACCGGCTCGATGTGCGAGCCCTATTCCAATCCTTGCCCGGGCAGCACCACGACCGACCCGAACCATCCCGGACCGACCAGCATCAAGATCAACGCCTTGAAGATCGCCGCGGTGCAATTGCTCGACCTCCTCAAGGGCGCCCAGATCGACGACGGAGATATTCAGGTGGCCCTGGTCCCGTTTGCGCGCGACGTGAACGTCGGAACCGCGAACAGCGCGGCTTCGTGGTTGCAGTTTACCGATTTCAAGGCCGCGGCCACGCCGGTGCCGGCTTCGAGCAGGGGGCCGGGAAACTCCACGACATACACGACCTGCCCGTGGACCAAAACGAGCAACGGGTTCCAATGCCAGACGACGCCGGTGAACGATGCCAATTCCTATAACGCCACGGCACCGCGAATTCCCACCACCGGCACCTACAAGGGCTACATCTGTCCCAGCCTGGATTCTCACGGCCATTTCTATAACGGCTGCTATACCAGCCAGACGCTTACGACCGATCGCAGCGGCAATCCGACCTCGTGGAGTCACACTTGGCTGGCGAATTCCACCACCACCTGGACTGGCTGCGTCACAGACCGGCCGCAGAACAACGACATTCTCACCACGACGCCCGTCACCGGCGTGAGCGGGACACTGTTCCCAGCCGACAACACACCATCATGCCCCAACGCGCCGGTAATGACGCTGACCTATGATTGGAACGCCCTCAAATCGCGGGTGTATTCGATGCAAGCGGCGGGCGCGACCAACCAGACGATCGGGCTGGTTTGGGCATGGCAGGCGCTGCAACAGGGTGCGCCGATGAATGCTCCACCGCTGCCGGCTCGAACCAAGCGCATCATCATTTTGCTTAGCGATGGCCTCAATACCCAGAACCGCTGGAATGGCGGCGGCAGCAGTCACGACACTACGGTCGATGCCCGCACCCGGGCGGTGTGCGACAACATCAAGGCACAGAACATCGAGATTTATACGGTGTTCGACGACCTCGACGGCACCCAGGGTAATTCGGATGTGCTGTCTTACTGCGCGTCTGGCGCCGATCACTATTACGACCTGACGACCGCCGGCGCCATGATCTCGACCTTCGTTCAGATCGGCCAGCGCATCACGGCGCTGCGGATTGTGGAGTGATCGCTGCCCCAATTGGAAGGCCACCAGTGCCGGCGTTGGGCGGAGTGTTGGCACTTGTTGGAAGAGGACTAAGGCGCTAGAACATGCGGGAAGGAAACCGGTGTCATTGGCGCCGAGGCAGCGAGCCGGGAAGCGGCCGCTCGGCCGCGCATGGCGCTTACGGCTTGGAGCCCAAACTATGACGAAGAAAGCCGCCCGCGGCTTCGCAGTTGCTGTTCTCGCGTCCATCGTGGGAGCCGCCGCGCCGGTCGCACCGCAGCCGTCGCCGGGGCTGCTTTTCTACTTATCGGCGGATAACGGCGTTACTGCGGAGATGGCCAAGGGCGACGCGGTGCCGAATTTCGCCGACCACATCAAAATCGTGCCCAACGGCCGCATTGGCGGCGCCCTGGCAACCGACGACGAGAACGTGCTGTCATGGAAGGCCCCGGGCAATATTGTCGCCCAGCGTGGCACCGTGTCGTTCTTCTGGCGCTCGCGGACCCCGGTTGGCCGGGCGCCCTTCGTGCTGTTTCGCGCCGGTTTCGCCGATCACACGTCGTGGGACATGGTGTTCCTGCGTATCGACTATAACGGGCATGGCTACGACGCGTTCGTCACCGACAACAATCTGGCGCGCATTCGGCTGTCGTTCAAACTGGACCAGCTGCCGCCGCCCGACGCCTGGACCCATATTGCGTTCTCGTGGGACGAGAATTGGGGCGTCAAACTCTACATCGATGGCAAGCTGGTTTCGCAGAAAGCCGAGAAAGCGGTTCTCGACACCGGCCTCGACCAGTTCGGCACCGCGGCGCGCGCGGTGTCGCCGCATCAGGTGATGAGCCGCTACAACTGGATGCGCGGCAGCGATTACGACGAGCTGCGTATCTACGACCATGCACTCGATGCCGGCGAGATCGCCACCCTGGCGAAGGGCGAGGTGCCGGTGGTCGCGGCGTATCAGGCGGGTTCACTCGATAATCCCGAGGTCCGCGCGGAGTGGAATTGGCGCTACGGCTGGAACCGTCCGAACGATGTGCCGGTGGCGCTGACGGCGCCGGTTACGACCATCCGAAAGGTGGAGTTTGCCGATGCCAAGGACATCAAGGAATGGATGTACAAGGCGACCGACGGCATCGCCGAAACCACTTGGCCAGGCGTCTATAACCGCTCGCGCCTGCCGGGACGCAACGACTATTTCCCGCTGCCGGACTGGAACGTCTATGTCGACGGCGGCAAGACCCTGACCCTGACGCTGCCGAACGAGAAGTGGAACCACATCGAGTTGCAGGGCGCCGCGTTCGGCAATCTCACCTATGCGACGGGCACGGCTGCTCCGGCGGAAATCGCCACGCGCGCGGCGGGGCAGGAACGCACTTACTGGACTTTCGGCGAGGAGCGGACCGGCGGTGTTTTGCGCTTCAACAACATCGCGCAGGAAACCCCGATCCAGGAAATCGCCGCCTATGACATTCATGCTGGTGCGGTGCCGAAGGGAACGGTAACCCAGACCTATATCGTGCGAGCCAGCGCGGCCGCGGATTCGCCTGATCTCGAAGAGCTGAACGCCTTCATCAAGGGCCGCTATACACCGGATTCGCGCGCGACCGTGGTTGCCTTGCCGGACGCGGCGCCGTCGCGCCCGCGCACGCTCGATGCCGGTCCCAAGCTGCCGCTGGTACATGTGCTGATCCCGTACGAATACGGCGCGTCTCCTCCTGCCCAGATGCTCTACCGCTCCTGGGGCTATGGCTGGGAGAACATGCACGACGGCCTCGACGGCATCGCCATCACCATTCCAGCCCTGAAGGTGAAGCCGGCGATGAATGGGCTGTTCCCGATCAATATCCAGGTCAAAGACCCGATCTGGCCGATGCGCAACATGTTCGACATCACGGTTGCGGTGAAGCCGGGCGAGGCGAGGACTGTCTGGCTCGATTTGCGCGATCGCATCCTGCCGAACAAAAGCCTTTACCTCACTATCGCCGGTGCCGGACAGGACTTTGGCGCCGAGCAGCTGAACGGTGCAAAGATTCAGCTTGTGTTCAAGAATCGCGCCGAAGCGTTGAAGGAGCACATTGCCGACCGCTTGGCGCAGGTGAAGGACAATTGGGGGTTCCTGGTCGAAGAGCACACCGCATCCAAGCGTGAAGCCCTTTACGAGCGCGTCGTTGCCGATGCGACCGACCTGCTGCGCGTCGATCCCGACAACCGGATTGGCGGCGAATACTGGGCCGACATCACCTTCAACAGCCAAGGCGCCGGCGTTGCCTACACCTTGCCTGCAACGCCGAAGGGGATGCCGACCTGGGCCTTCCGCCAGATCGAGGCGCTCAAGGGCGTGCGCCATTTCGTCAATTGGTGGATCGACAACCGCCAGTCCGATTACGGCGACTTCGGTGGCGGCATTTCCGACGATTCCGATCTGGCCGAGCAATGGCCCGGGCTGGCGCTGATGGGCGTCGACAGCGACAAGCTCCGCGCGTCGCTCTCAAGGCTGGATGAAGCGGTCTATCGCAATGGCATGTTCACCAACGGCCTTGCGACGCTGATGCTCGACGAGCTGCATTCCTACGAAGATGGCATCAACGTCAACAGCGAGTCGATGTACCTCAATTACGGCGATCCCAAAGCGGTGGAACGCCTGATGACCACCGTCGCTGCCTACGACCGGATCATCTCGGTCAATCCCGCCGGTCATCTGCACTTCAACACCAACTGGTATTCGGGTTCCGACTCCTATCGCGAGGGGCCGTGGGAGTGGGGCAAATACTATTCCTATCTCGTGCTGCATCCCGGTCTGTTGATGACCGATTTCAACGGCGATCCGACCGGAAAAAAATTCATCATCGGCCTCGCCGACGGCCTTCTCGCGCATGGCAAGCAGGACGCCAGTGGGCACTGGAGTTTCCCGGACGAGATCAACTGGCGCACCGATGCCGAGAAAGGCAAACTCCCGGCCGGCTCGACGCCAATGCAATTGATGTGGGCGGCCTGGCGCTGGACCGGCGACGACAAGTATTTGCGCCCGATCATCGCGTCGGTGGAGCAGACCAACACGCAGGATTCAGTCAGCGTCGGCGGTGCCCGCATCGTCGCGGACAAGGACAGCCTGAAGGCGCTCACCAATCTCAACGAGGATCTCGTCAACGTGCTCGGCCGCCAGCAGAGCTGGGGCGCGGCAGCGGTGCGGCGGGCCGAATCTGGCAAAGCAGGCGCCATCGAGCGTTTCTATGCCTGGGAAATGACCGGCAACAAGAAATACCTCGAAGACCTGTTCGGCGATGAAATGCGCCGGCAGGCCGAGACCATGTACTCGCGCACCGAAGGTCATTGGTGGACCGATCGGGTCGAGATCGACAGCCAGTATCTGCAGCGCGTGCGCCTGGGCGGCATTCCGCTCACCCGCGGCAACATCTATCCCGGCGCGACCGTGTCGTGGTCGTTCCCTGATGCGGACGGCGCAGTGAGCGTGGCGCTGCTGGTGCCTAATCCGTCGCGGACCCATTTCAAGGTCATCGCCTACAATGTCACCAACAAGCCGGTGAAGGCGCGCATGACCGGCTGGAACGTCGATTCCGGCATTTGGGAAGTGAAGTCGGGACCGGGCGATGCAGCGGACGCACTGTCTGCCAGCGTCAAGGGTCATACGGTTGCGTTCGAAAAGACGTCCGCGATCGACGTCGCCTTCGCGCCGCACCGCACAACGGTCTACGAGTTCACGCTAAAGACACAGTCGGGCGATGTTCCGAGCACCCGCGCCGATCTTGGCATCGGTGTTGACGATGTCGTGCTGAAGGGCAGCACGCTGTCGGTGACCGTGCACAGCCTTGGCGCCAAGGACGCGAAACCCGCCGCGCTGCGGCTCCTGGATGCCAAAGGTACGGTGGTGGCTGAAACCGCAATCCCGGCGCTGCCGGCACCGCGCGACCTGAAGCCCCACACGGCCACGGTCAACCTCATGCTGCCAGCCAAATTCCAGCGGGCCGGTGCCACCGTCGAGATTGTGTCGCCGGAGAAGGAGATTACCCGCCTGAATAATGTGGTGCGCTTGCCGGCCCCGTAGGCAGTCGGGCCCGGCGCGACACCGGACCCGATGTGAGTTTAGCGCGACGTTTTGAGGGCGCTCTGCAGTTCAGCCGTGGCGGACTGGAATTCGGATTTGAAGGTTGTATCCGCCAGGAGTTGTTCGGCGACAGCCGTTCCCAGCGCTTGACCGGCAACGATGTCGCTGCGGTAATGAACGCCGCAGACGATGCGGTTTTCGGCATACGCCTTGGCGCGGTCGAGGATGGCCGGCGCTTTTTCCGGGACCATCGAAGCAAGAATTACGGCCATGCTGAAGCCCATGGTGGAATGGCCGCTGGGATAAGACGATTGTGGCGCATCGCCCCTGGTGCATGTCTTGAGCGCACTATCGATGACCCACGGCCGGTTGCGGAGGAAATGGTTTTTCGCCAGCTTGGCAGCTGCCTTTTCCTCGTTGCGCACGAGCGTGAATAGCGCCCAGGTTTTCGGCAAGGTCTTGAGATCGATCCCCAGGACGGCATTGAAGATCGTGGCATCTTCGGTCTTGTCGTCGGCGGCGGCTTGCGCGAAATCCGCGTCGGTCATGCCCGCCTGGGACTGACGGATCTCGTCAAGTTCGCGCTTTTGCGCCGCCGAGGTGTCAGCAGGCGGCGACGGCAGGATTAGCTCAGGAGAATGGGGCGCCGGCGCGACCTGCGTGTCGGCAGAACAAGGCATCATCAGCGCGCCAACGAAGGCAGCGGCAAGGGCCGTGCGGTTCATCATTTTCGATCCTCATAAGAAAAGGGGCGGCAGCGCCGCCCCCTGTTGGTATGATGGTGATCAGATCTTCGCCTTCAGCGTGATCTGGTAGCTGCGTGAAGACTGGAAGTAATACTGGTCGGTGCTGGTCAGGCGATGTGCAACGTCGCCGACCGAGACGGCGGTAGCCGTATCCTTGCCGTCCGATCCGCTGACGCTGACCAGACTGCGATCGTCGAACAGATTATTGACGGCGATTGATATCCCAAACTTGCCGAAGTCGTAGGCGGTGATGAAATTGACCGTCGAATAGCCACCAACACGATAGAACGGCAGGCCGTCTGCTCCCTTCAGGCGCGCATCGTCCATGTACTGCGAACCGACGGTCTTATCGACCAGCGAGAAGCTGACGGCATCGAGCTTGTAGATCAGGCCCACTGCGGCGGTCCAATACGGCGCGTTCTTCAACTGGATGCCACCCGATTTGGCCGAATTGACCGATCCGTTGCCGAACGCCATCAGCCCGTCGGTGATGCCGGGCAGGACGCTGTCGAGCTTGTAGCTGGCTTCGCCTTCGACACCCTTGTAGGTGGCATCACCGGTGTTTTTGGTGCACTGCAGCGTCGTATCGTAGGAGCATGGACCATAGGTGTAGTTGTTCCTGGCGGCGACGTAGTAGACGTCGGCGTCAACCGAGAAGTCATCGCCATAATAGACGGACCCGAACTGGTAGTTGGTCGTGGTCATCGCCGACGGGAACGTATTCGGCTTTTGCTGCTCGAAGGTGCTGATGTCGGGAACGTAGATGCCGGTCGCGAACTGGAAGTAGGTCGACCACGACGGCAGGATCTTGTAATTGACGGTCGTGAAGTAGAGCGGGCGCGACGTGGTGAATTTCGTGCTGGCGCCGTTGTAGAGACCGGGGCCTTTGCAGGCGCCGATGCAGCCGACAGTATTGGCGTTGGTTGTGCCGGAGACGATCGAATCGGGCGAGATCGTGTGGTCCCAATCGACATATTTGAATCCCGGCGTGATGGTCAGGTCGGTCGTCGGGTGCAGTTCGACTTCGGCGAATGGTTCGATCTGCTGCCAACCGGAATGTTCGAGATAACCGATGCCGTAACGGCCCATGTAGAGCGAGGGATCGTTCGATGCGCTCTTGCTCGAAATGTCGGCGTAATTCCAGGCATCATGGAACGGCTGGCAACCGGCGGCCGCGCAGCGTGTCCAGTCGAAATAGTAGCGCACGCGTTCGGTAGCCTGGCCTTCCCACCAGACACCGGCGCGCAACTGCCCGGTGAGGAAGCCGGCGTCGAAGTCGGCAGCGGCGCGGAAAACATTACCCCAAACGCGATAGGCGTTCTGCTTGGTGTAGCCCGGAACGTCGCCGGCATGTTTGGTGTTGGTGATGTCGGTCGTCGTTATCGCGGTGTTCCAGGTCCCGGCCGCAATATTGGCGGCGGTCTGCTTGATGTCTGACGCCGTCAAGGTCTTGTTGACGTAGGCGTAGGTGTAGGCTTGGTCGTCGATGCTCAGCCAACTGGTCACCGCTCCGCGCAGGCGGACATAATCCATGTCCGTGATCTTGTCGGAATAGTTGTACCAGTAGTAGTTCGCTGCGCTCGGATCGCTCTCCTGCAGCGCGAACTGCTTGCCGAAGGCATTGACCTGGGCGGCGGTATACCCGTTCTTGTCATTGACGTGCTGGTGCAGGTTATTGCGGTTGGCAAAAACCGTCACGGTCCAGCCCGGCGCGAATTCGCTCTCGATCTTGACGAGCTCATTGTCCTTGACCGTGTTTTGCAAGGTCATATAGCCCGAGCTTTGCACGCCATTGAAATTGACCAGGGCGCGGGTGTTGCCAAGGCCGGGAATATTGCCGCTCTGCAGGTTTATGTTGAGCAGCCTGGTATCCCAGCTGCCGCTCATGAGCTTTACGTTGGCGCCGAAATCGTCGCTCAACGAGTCCGAGTACATGTTGATCGAGCCGCCCCAGGTGGAGGCTCCGAGATTGGAGGCGTTGCCCGGGCCGCGTTCGACATTGACGCTGCCGATGGTCGCCGCCGGGAAGTAAGATTCCGAATGGTGTGTCGGGCCGTTGGTGTCGCCGAACGGAATGCCGTCGTAGGTCATGCCGAAATTCCCGTCGGGCATGCCACGCAGAGTATTCTTGACGTTGCCGTCGGACAGCCCGGGGCCATTGATGTCGAGACCTGTCAGCGACGGCACGATAGCCAGAAGCGTCGTATAATCGGCGGTATCGGCAACCGAATTATCGATATAGGTGCGCGTCAGGATCGTCTGCGGTTCGGTGGTGTTCAGCGAAGCTTTGGCGGGTGCCGCTTCGGCGTTGAAGTTTGTTCCGGTGACGACCACGGTTTCGATGCCCGTGCCGGTGCCGCCGCCGATGGTTTCGGCCGCGAACGTCGTGGTCGCAAAGGCGCTCGTCAGCGCGAGTAACGACGTCGTGCGCACCAAAAGGCGCGCAGCATTGCTGCGTGCTAGCATTCCATTACCCCTCAAGTTGCGGCTCGGCCGCTGTGATCAGTTTCGCAAGAAATCCTCTTGCCGCCCCCGGGCGGGACAAGTTGCCCAGCCGATGCGGAACCGTTACTAGCGGCGCTCCTCAAAGGTTTTTTGGCAGAGAGTTGGGATTAATTAATCCAGCGCCCATTTGATCGCCGGGAATGAACCGATCCAGCGATCGCACTCACCAGTGGTTTGCAATATTTGCCCATGGAAAACGCAGTTTTGCGGTGCGGATAATCAGATTGCACAGCCAATCGGCACGTTTGGGATGCGCGCAAGGAGAACTGTTACAGAACTGCCAAGAATGGCTTCTATGACGTTCCTACCAAATTCACTCTAACTGTGGCGTTGAAGCCGCGCATCAGCCATGGACGTGCTGCTCGTCGAAGACGATCCCGAAACCGCTCTCTACGTTACGGAGGGCTTGCAGAAGCTCGGGCAGACCGTGCATTGGGCGCCGACCGGCAAGGACGGTCTGCATCAGGCGCGCGCGCGCGACTACGCGTTGATGATCGTCGATCGCATGCTGCCGGGCCTGGACGGCCTGTCCCTGGTGCGGTTCCTGCGGGCAGAATCCTGCCAAACGCCGGTTCTGATGTTGACCACGATGAGCGGGCTCGACGACCGTGTCGGCGGCCTCAATGCGGGCGCCGACGATTATCTCACCAAACCTTTCGCGATGAGCGAATTGGCGGCGCGCGTGAACGCAATCGTGCGGCGTGTCGGCCGGCAAGGGGCTCCTACGCGCCTCAAGGCCGGCAGTCTTGAAATGGACCTGTTGGAGCGAACCGTATCCCGGGACAACCGCCGCATCGAACTTCAGCCGCAGGAATATAAACTGCTCGAGTACCTGATGCAGAATGCCGGGCGGACGGTGACCCGATCGATGCTGCTCGAGAATGTCTGGAATCTCGACTTCGACCCGGGTACCAACATCGTCGAATCCCATATTTCGCGGCTGCGTTCAAAGGTCGATCGCGGATTTTCCACCGAACTGATCCGCACGGTGCGCGGCCACGGCTATGTCGTCAGCACCTAAAAGGCTTCTCCAGACCGACAGTTTCCGGCATGCCGCGCTCTATGCCGGATTGTTCGGCATCTCGATGCTGGTGCTCATCGTCGCCATCTGTGTGATCCTCGATCATTCCTTCAAAACCAGTTTGCTGCGGGAAGTCGATGACGACCTGATGTCGATGCGGACGGCTTATGCCACCGCCAAGCCGGGCAAGGCCGTGCACGAGGCTGCGGAAATCATTGAGGACCGTCTGTTGGCGCCGGACGCTGACGATGTGTTTTTGCTCGAGCGTGGATCGCAGCGGGTTGCGGGCAATCTGCCGGCCATGGCTCCGCGCCTTGGTGTATTCACCACGACGCTTCAGGTTAGCGCCCGCTCAAAGGATGCTGGGCGGGAGCACACCATCTTGGGGCAGGGGGCGATGCTGGCGCCGGGCATCTATGCGTTTGTCGGGCGCGATTTGGAGCAGATGAACGACACCGAGCGGAGTGTGCTGCATGCCTTCGCCGCAGTGTTGGTGATCAGTCTGGTGCTGGCCTCCGGATTCGGAGTGCTCCTGAGCCGGACCTTCATGCGGCGCATCGATGCGGTTGCTCAAACGTGCCGAGGCATCATGGCGGGGCGGCTTGGCGAGCGCATTGCGACCGCAGGGCGGGGCGACGAGTTCGACCGCCTGGTACAGGCCATCAACGACATGCTCGACCGCATCCAGGACTTGATGGAGTCTTTGCGGCAGGTGTCGACTGACATCGCGCACGACATGCGCACGCCCCTGACCCATTTGCAGCACCGGCTCGAACGGGTTCGCGGTGAGGCGAGAACGCCTGAGGAATATGCCGCCGCGGTCGACTCCGCCGTCGCCGAATGTGATGCGCTGCTCGGCGTCTTTACGGCGCTTTTGCGCATTGCCCAGATCGAGGCCGGTGCGCGCCGGTCTGAGTTCCGCGATGTCGATCTGGCAAAGCTGGTCGCGACAGCCCGGGATATCTACGGTCCCGTCATGGACGACGCCGGTCGGGCATTTCGCGCGATAGCCGGGTCCGGTGCCGTCGTGCGCGGCGATGAACAGCTGCTGCTGCAGCTCCTCTCCAATCTTCTCAACAACGTCATAACCCATACGCCGGCGGGATCGGCGGTCGATCTCGGTTGCGCGGTGGTAAGGGGATATCCGGTTCTGACCGTCACGGACCACGGCGAGGGCATACCTGCCGAGGATCGCGACAAGGTGCTCCGCCGGTTTTACCGCCGCGAACAAAGCCGCACCAAGCCGGGCAGCGGCCTCGGGCTGGCTCTCGTTGCCGCGGTGGCGGAACTTCACGAAGCCGACCTCGTGCTCAACGACGGCTGCCCCGGATTGCAGGTTGAGGTACGATTCCGCAGCAAATCCGATGTGTTTGCCTAATCCGGTCGCGCACATTGGCGTTTGCCAACCTAAGTTCTCAAAGCGTTCACCAAACCGTCCGCGATCCAGCGCATTCGGCCGCCATTGATCGCGCCGGGATGAACGAGCGGCGGCCGGGTGCCGCCCAATGTGGGGTGCTGTCATGATATGCAGAAATATTCGCTGTCTGTTGTTAGGCAGCTGTGCGTTTGTCGCGTTGTCACCGGCATTCGCCGAAACCGCCGCCGACAACGAAACCGTCGTCGTATCGGCGTCGCGCCTGGAAGATCAAGCGCGGCTGCAGCAGAAAGATGCGATCAACATCGTCAATGTCCAATCTGCCGAGCAGATCCTGAAGTTCCCCGACTTCAACGCGGCTGAATCGCTGGGGCGGATGCCGGGTATCACGTTGATGAGCGACACGGGCGAAGGTCGTTTCGTCATGATCCGCGGCATCGACCCCAACCTCAATGGCACGACCTATGGCGGCGTGCTGCTGCTCAACACCAATCCCGGTGGCACGTACCAGGGCGGCGGCGGCCGCGCAGTGGAACTTGATACCGTTCCTGGCGGCGCCATCGATGGCCTCATCGTCACCAAGACGCTGACGCCCGACCATGATGCCGAAGGCCTTGGCGGCACGATCGAACTGACCCCGCGTTCAGCCGCAAATATCACCGAGCCGTTTGTGGAATTGAACCTGGGCTACGGCCTCGAGCCGATCCATGACCATGGCGGCCCGCTGAACGTCAACATCGCAATCGGCGGCCGCTTTGGCATCGAGGACGGCGTCGTTGTGATGGAACGCGGTCAGAGTGCCGGCCAGGTCAATCCCGGTTTTGTTTCCAATCCGACGCCGTTCTCGATCGTACTCGACGCATCCTGGCGTGAAGACCACCGCAGCTTCGATGATCTCGAAGAAGATTACATCAACGATTCCTCGAGCCCGACGACGGCGCAAAACAAGGTCTTCGATGACCTGCAGCTGCGTAAATACGATGCCCACCGCAAGCGTTTCGGTATCGGCGGAGAGTTCGACTTCAAGCCGAACGACGAGCATCGCTACTATTTCCGCGCCAACATGTTCGGCTATGACGAGCAGATTGACAAGAACCGCCTGACCTTCAACTCGCTCGGCGGCAATTATGCGACCACGTTTTCTGGGAACCAAGTCAGCACCCAGTCCGATATCACGATGGCCGGAACCAACTCGCAGGAAATCGCGCGCAACAACGTCTATGCCTTCGGCGGCGAAGACGACTTCCACGTCGTCAAGATCGACTATCGCGTTGCCTATTCCCGCGCCACGGATGATGCCGCGCACAGCTACGGCAGTACGGTTACTGGGCCCAAGGGTGTCCACGTCACTTACGACAACACCTCGGATCCCAACTTCCCGATGATGAAGGTGACCGACGGCACCGATCTCAACAATCCCGCGCTGTTTACATTGACGAAGTTGAAAAACGGCACGGAGAAGGACGCCGACGAGGAGTACTCCTATCTCGGCAACGCCACTATTCCGGTGAATATCCTCAGCAGCGCCGATCGCTTGAAGTTCGGTTTCTCGGTGCGGCTGCGGGACAAGTCGGGTACGCCGAACCTGTCGCAGTCGATCACCCTTCCGAAAGGTGGTGTACCGCTCGCCAGTCTGTCGCCGCTGCCGGCCTATACCAGTTTCTATCATGATCGTTATACGAATGGGCCCGGCATTAACGAGGAGTTGATCCTCGCCAACGCTCAGAACGGGACTTGGGCAAGCGCCCCCTTGGCGGTCGACACCCAGAACGTCTGGAAGGGCGATGAAAACGTCTATGCCGGATACGGCATGTACACCGGCGAGTACGGCAACTGGGGCTTTATGGCCGGCGTACGCGTGGAATCGACGGTCGCCAAGTACACCTTTGTTGACGATCAGGTCGGCCAGCTGACCATGGCAAAGAAGTATACCGACGTCTTCCCGTCGGCTCAGATCCGCTATCAATTCGCTCCGGATTTGATTGCGCGCGCCAGCTATTCGAGCGGAATCGCCAGGCCGGGATTCACCCAGGTCACCGGCAATTCGCATGTGGACATCACTACCTGGTATATCTCGACGGGCAACCCCGACCTGAAGCCGATCACCGGCAACAATTTCGATCTGGATGTCGAATGGTATCTCAACGACAGCGGCATCTTGGAGGTCGGGGCCTTCGACAAGGAGTTCCAGAACTACATTTTCCAGCGTGAACTCACCGTCGCAACTGATCCGCGCGCCGTCGCGCTCGGTTGGGTCGCGGCAGACGGCAAGATTCACCTCGATACCTTCGGGAATATCTCCGACGGCAGCGCCCGCGGTATGGAAGTGGCCTATCAGCAGAAGTTCAGTTTCCTGCCGAAGCCGTTCGACGGGTTCGGGTTCGACGGCAATTTCACCTACTTGACGAGCAGCGGCGATGAATATCCTGGCGTAAGCCACGCTCTGCCCGGTTCGGCGCCGACCACTTTCAACGCCTCGATTTTCTATGAGAACTACGGTTTCAATCTGCGTTTGGCCGCAGAATATACCGGCCACAACCTCTACACTGTGGGCGGCTCGCGCGCGACCGACCAGTTCGAAGACTCACGTTTCCAGGTGGATTGGACGTCAAGCTACGACATCACCGAAAACATAACCGCTTACTTCAACGCCAAGAACATCAACAACGCGCCCTTGCGCATTTTCCAGGGGGCGTCGAAGTGGGTTATCCAGCGCGAATTCTACGACCAGACCTACGAAGGCGGCGTGCGGCTCAAGCTGTAAGTTCATAAGATCATCATCTGCGACTCGGAAAAGGACACAGACATGGGATTGCGTAATTGGCTTCTGCGGTGTGGCGCAGTTTCATGTCTTGTCCTGGCGGGCGCTCAGGCTTCGGCAGCTCCCGTTCCCCACTACGACCATATCTTCGTGATCATGGAAGAGAACAAGGGCATCGAGCAGATCATGGGCCATCCCGATTGGGCACCCAACCTTAACAAGCTCGCGGCGGACTACGGCCTTGCAACGCAGTTCTATGCCGAAGTACACCCGAGCGAGGCCAACTACATCGCCCTGTTGGGCGGCGATACCTTCGGCATTCATGACGACGATGCCTTCTTCTGCAAGCCCGGCCCCAAATCTGGGTTTTGCGCCAAGGCCGATCAGACCGGCTACGTCGATCACAACATCACCGCCCGCAACCTGATGGATCAGTTGGCCGACAAGAGGCTGACTTGGAAATCCTATATGGAGGACATTCCCGGTCCAGGGTCCTTGGTCCCGGCGTGGCCGTCGCCCGGTTATTCCGCGCAGAACCTGCCGAATGCGCTTTACGCGGCCAAACACAGCGGCTTTGTCAGTTTCCATTCGGTCAACAGCCGGCCATATCCTGAGCTGATGTCGCTTCTGGTCGGCTTTCCGCAGTTGGAAGCCGATCTGACGGCGGGTGAGATGCCGAACTTTGCGGTTGTCGTGCCGAACCAGTGTAACGAGATGCATGGCCGCAGCGCCAAGGATGGCGGCGACGTGCCGGAGGACTGTCGCAGTGGCAACCTCCAGGGACTGATCCACCGCGGCGATGCCGAAGTCGGTCGGCTGGTGGCGCTGATCATGGCCTCGCCGGTGTGGCGCGCGCCGGGCAACACGGCCATCGTGATTTCCTTTGACGAAAACGGCGGCGACGAGCGGCTCAGCGGGCCGCAGGGATGCTGCGGTTACGACCCCAAGAGCGCGGCGAATTTCGGCGGCGGCCGTATCATGACCCTGGTCATCACCAATCACGGCCCGCGCCGCATCAAGGACGTGACTCCGTACAATCACTATTCGCTGCTGCGCACCATCGAGGATGCCTTCGGCATCTCCGAGCACCTTGCGCACGCCGGCGATAGCGATAAAGGTGTCGTCGCGATGGCGCCGCTGTTCGCCGTCAAGCCCGCCCATTAGTCCACCCACAACGAACACGGACATCTTCCATGCGTCTCTCTCGCTATCTTGCCTGCGCCGCTGTTGCGACATGTGTTCTGGCGCCGGCGCTGGCGCAAAATCCGTCCTATCGCCTTGTCAAGGAGGTCGCGCTCGGGGCGCCCGACAAGTGGGATTATGTCACCTACGATGCGCCACAGGATCGCGTCTTTGTTGCCCACGGCGACCGCGTCACGGTCGTCGACAACAAGACCGGCGCCGTCGTCGGCAATGTCGTCGGGACGACCGGCGGCTCGCACGGTATCGCGTTTGCGAATGGGAAGGGCTACACCGACGATGGCACTGCCGGCGCGGTATTGGTATTTGATCCGGTGACGTTGAAGGTGATCAAGACCCTCAAGGCCGAGCCGGATGCTGACGGCATCGTGTTCGAACCGGTAAGCGGCCACATTCTGGTGATCGATGGCGATTCCGCCAAAATCACGGTTATCGATCCCAAGACCGATACGGTCATCGGCACGGTGGAAGCCGGCGGCGGGCTCGAGTTCGGCGTTTCCGGCGAGAATGGCAAGTTCTACGTCGATGGTGCCGAAAAGGGCGAGATCGTCCGCGTCGATGTCAAAACCAACAAGGCCGATGCTCATTGGCCGATTGCCGGTTGCGTCAAGCCGCACGG
>NZ_JBWZET010000129.1:0-2911 GCF_056722145.1 Rhizomicrobium sp.
ACGCCATCCGCATCCAGATCGCCGTCGCCCTGATCGCCTTCATTCTGCTGCGACTGGCGCAAGCGGCACAAAAAGCCATCCCGAGCCCACTCGCCTATCCCCGCATCGTCCGCGCCAATCTCATGCACCGGCGCCGCATCGACCGGCTGATCGACGACGATCCAACACCGCCCATCAACCCAGACCAGTTGGTGCTCCAATGGGCCTGAATCTAAACCGGACAGCCGTGGGCTCGACCCGGCCATCCATTCGAGGGGGTGGGCGCCTATTTCTTGCGGAACTGGTCCAGGCTGACAACTTCGCCGGGCGTAACCGGCTTTTCGGCCGCTGCTTCGCCCGTTTCGTCGGGCTTGGCCTCGGCTTTGGCGGCCGGCTTGGGCATCGGGGTGGCTTCGGTCGCGGTATGGGGCGCGGCCTCGCCCTGTTTGGACGGGCCGGGCTTGACCTCGGCGTCCTGGGTCTTGAACTCGAGCCCGAACGGCACGCCGGGGTCGAAGAATTTGGTCAGGGCCTGGAACGGGATCGACAGCGTCGCCGGCAGCTTCTTGAAGGTGAGGGCGACTTCGAAGACGTCGTCGTGCACCTTCAGGCCCCAGAACTGGTGCTGCAGGATGATGGTCATTTCATCCGGATATTGCTCGCTGAGGAAGCTCGGAATATCGACACCGGGAAAACCGGTCTTGAAGGTCAGATAGAAATGATGGTTGCCGATCAGGCCCTGCTTTTCGATCCGGCGCAAAGAGTCGCGCACGACGCCGCGCAATGCCGCGTCGAGCAAAGCCTGATAGCCGATGTAATCCTTGGTCATTACGCCCTGTCCGGGAAAGAGCGTGAGAGACTAGCCGCCGCGCGTGACGAGTCAATGCGGGAGAGGCTGGAATGACGCGTGAAGTTGGCGCTTTATGCCTCGCATGAGCGGCGAATCCTCAGTTCGAGCAGAGACCTCACCCCGGTCGGCCCTGGCGGTGCTTGGCGTTTTCCGGCACCGGAATTTCCGGCTGTTTTTCACCGGCCAGCTGGTGTCCCTGATGGGGACCTGGATGCAGACCGTGGCGCAGTCGTGGCTGGTTTACAGTCTTACCCATTCGCCGTTTCTGTTGGGACTGACGGCGTTCTGTTCCCAGATAACGCTGTTTTTCCTCGCCCCTTTCGGCGGCCTGGTGGCGGACCGGGTCGACCGGCGCCGGCTGCTGCTGCTCACCCAGTCGGCGGCGATGTTGCAGGCGGCGGTGCTGGCGGTTCTGACACTCACCGGCAACGTGGCGGTGTGGCAAATTGTAGTCCTGGCCTTGGGCCTTGGTCTGATCAACGCCTTCGACATGCCGACGCGTCAGGCGATGCTGCTCGACATGGTCGGGCGCGAAGATCTGCGCCACGCCATCGCCGTCAATTCGATGATGTTCAATCTCGCCCGGGTGGTCGGTCCGTCGCTGGCCGGCGGCCTGATCGCACTGACCGGCGAAGGCTGGTGCTTCGCCCTCAACGCCGCGTCGTTCCTGGCGGTGCTGGCAAGTCTGTGGCTGATGCGGCTGACGCCCCGCCCGCCCCGCCGTCACGACCGCCCGCTGGCCGAAATCGCCGAGGGCTATCGCTATTCCTTTCACAACCGGCTGATCCGGATGTCGCTGTTCTTGGTCGCCGCGTCGTCGTGCTTCGGTGCTGCCTACCTGACGTTGATGCCGGCGTTTGCGCGCGACATGCTGCACGGCTCGGCCGCCCACTACGGCACCATGATGGCGGCGGTGGGGGTGGGCGCGTTCATCGGCGCCTATTGCCTGACGCTGATCAAGGAGCGCTGGCTGGTGCTGGCACCGGTAGTCGCGGGCGTCGCCTTTGCGCTCGGCATGATGGTCTTCGCCGAGACCCACGCGCTGTGGCAGTCGGTGGTCGTGCTGGTGCCGACGGCGATGAGCTTGATGATCCAGGGCGGCACCACCAACACCATCATCCAGCTCGCCGCCGGCGAGAAATTCCGCGGCCGGGTGATCTCGCATTATTCGCAGGCGTTCATCGGCATGATGCCGTGGGGGGCGCTGATCCTTGGCACTCTTGCCGACCTGTTCGGGGTACGCGAGGCGATCCTGTGGGGCGGCACGGTGGTGCTGGCGGCTTCCGCCATTGCCTGGGTGATGCGCCGCGGCGAGGAATGGAAATTCGACCGGCCGACGGAGCGTCGCGAGTGATCAGTTCTTGATCGTGCCGATCAGCTTGCCGTCGAGAAATACCTTGGTGCCGTCCGAGCTGAAGGTCAGCGAAGCCGGCTCGCAGCCGGCGACGTGATTGGTCGTGGCGAACACGATGCCGCCGGTGAAGGCGGCGCCGACCTTGTCGCCGGGCGTGGCGTTGCGGACGTCGAAGTCGTGGCGGCTGTCGAGCGGCCGGTTCGACCAGATGATGCCGGCGACCGGGGTTTCGCCGATGTCGCCATTGGCGGCCAGTACCAGCGCGACTGCCGACCAGCCTTTCTGGACCGGATAGTTTTCGCTATCGAACCACCAGTAGAGAAACGGCGCGCCGCCGGATTTGGGCTGCTGCACCTCGGCGGCCAGCTCGGCGAACTCGGCGACGGAAAGGTTCTGGCGCCCTTCGAAACGCAGCGCCGGGCAGCGCCCGCCGGCCACCGACGGCTGCAGCGCGATCAGCAGTCCCGCGACAAGGACCAGCGCGTATTTCATTGTGCCCCCAAGCGAAGCGGGACGTGCTTCTGTTGCCCGGTGCACGTCCCAAAACCGCGCTTGTCTAACTAGAAGTTAGGCAGCGAGGGCCATTTCATTGTCGTTGGCACCTATACAGACAGCCCGATAACGGCGGATACCATACCGAGCGAAAGGTCAACCTTTACACGTCTGTCGATCCTATTTCGCCCCCACAACCACCCCCGAAAGGGCTCCCCGCTTCTAGAGGGGAATTG
>NZ_JBWZET010000130.1:0-6170 GCF_056722145.1 Rhizomicrobium sp.
GGTCGCGCCGCCGAGCATCATGTATTCCTTGACGGGATGGATGCTGCCGTCGGCCGCGAACGCGACATCAGGCAACTGCGCCGAGCCGTAACGACCGATGCCCCTGCCGATCATGCCGGAGAACTGCAGATCGAGCAGCTTTGGCACCGCTTGAACGATCACGCCGCCGCCGAAGCCGTATCCGCCCTTGTTGACATTGTCGGCGCCGTTCAGATGCGCGGTGAACGTGCGCGAGAGCGCGAACGCTTCGAGATGCAGCGACCGATCACCCAGCGCGCCTTCGTAGGCGACCTTGCCGACGAAATCGGGCATGTGATTGAGCGAGAGGTTGTTGGCGGCATCGAAGCCCGACCCGGCCGGGGCAACGTTGGTGACATTCGCCGGAACCGCGCCACCGAAGGTCGTCGCCGGGTTCTCCGCTGAAACGGCAACCCACAGCTTGTGATCGAGGAAATCGCCGGTGAGCCGGATTTGCGGCTGGCGGGCCCAGGTGAAGCCGGGGATGTACTGCGCGTCGATCTGCGGCGGCATCTGCTCGTTGCGCGGGGTGATGCCCTTGTTGTTGAGCGTGACAAGCGACCAGTTCTGCCCGGCGAGAAGGTGCCAGCCTTGCCCCCCGCGATTCCAGTCGACCGTGCCGTAGATGTTGCGAATGCGCGGATTGTAGCTGTTCGACTCGTTCGAATTGGCGGTTTGCGCGCCGCCGAGGAAGTCGAATTCGCCATACATCGACAAGGTGACATCGTCGCTCGCCTTACCCTGCGCCAGCAGCGAGAGACGGCTCTGCCGTGCCGTAAAGCGGCCTTCGGACGTGTGTGACGGCCGGTTGTTGGGAAACGGGATCGCGTAGGACGAAGCGATGTCGTTGCCCTGGTAGTGGCTGCGGTAGATGCCGGCGAATTCCAGGAAGCCACCCGGCTGAAGGCGGATACCCTTGTAGCCGATGGCGTCGCGGTGATGCTCTTTCTCGATCGCAGCGGCGACCTCCGTCTTCGCTTCGGCGCGCGCCGCGGCAGGCGCAGCGGTGACCTGGTCGTTCAGCGCCTGGACCTGGGCGGTGGTGGTGGCCTGTGCCTGGTGCTCGGCGTCGATCGTCTGCTTCAGGCTGGTCACTTCAGCCCGCAATTCGGCGACCTCTTGCCGCAGCTCGGCATTCTGCTCGTCGCGTTCCTGGCCGGCTGCCACCGGATGGCCACCCACGCGCCGATGGTGACTGCGAGTGGCGGCCTGCGCGGTGGTCGTGACAAGGCTGCCAGCGGCAATCAGTGCCAGGATGGAAACGGACGATCTCATGCAAAAGCCCCTGTTTCAGGTTATGTTGACAGCGGCTCGCTATGATTAGTCTATTTCACATTTGTGACATTGGCGGGATACAGCAATAGATGAAATTAATTTCACGTTGGAATGTCTACATCGTCTACATGAAATAAATTTCACATTGCAGGTTGTACTTGCCGTAAGCCACGACGTGAAGCGCTTTTCACTTGAGTTTTCGATCTACTCAATCGAACCGCAACAGCATTCAAGGAGGCTCTCATGCACTCACGTCTGCTTGCTGCGATCGCATTGACCTTTGCGTTCCCCGCATCCGCGCACCCGGTCGATTATTCCAATCCCTATGACGATGCGCCCCGCCACGGCCTGCGCTTTGCCGACCTGGAGTTTGCGATGCCGCGTGATCCGTTGCTTTGGTCGTCGGACCCAGGTTGGGAGGCGCATCACACGCCGGCCCGTCTTCTCTCCGACGCGACGGGCGCCCTGAGCGAAGCGGTACCCATCGGGACCAATGCCGAAGCGGCTGCCGCGATCCTTCGCAAAGCGGGCGCTCATTGCGGACCGGCAAGCGCTTCGGGTTTCAACGAAGCCGGTTTGATCTGCAAATTCACCGACGTGGAATTCCGCGATGGCGGCGATTACACGGACAATGTCACCTGGACGGTATCGCTTCCGCTTCAGGACCATCGTGTCAACGGCCTAACCGTCACCCGCGATTGGACGCGTCGCTGATGGGAATGGTTCGCAATCCGATTGGCTTGCGCGCCCGGCGGGTCTAATCAGCGACGATGGCTTCCATCCTCGTCGTCGAAGACGATCCAGAGACCGCCGGCTCCATCGTTGCCCATCTGTGCGGACAAGGGCACGATGTGACCCACATCCCGGATGGCCGTGCAGCTCTCGTCCGCATGCGCGAGGAGCGCTTCGACGCGATCACGATGGACCGGATGCTGCCCGGCATCGATGGCCTCGAACTCGTTTCCCGGCTGCGAGCAGCGCAAATCACGACCCCGGTCCTGATGATCAGCGCCATGGCGGACGTGGATGAGCGGATTGCGGGCTTGCGCGCCGGTGGCGACGATTATCTGGTGAAGCCGTTTTCGCTCGAAGAAATGGCAACGCGGATCGATGTGTTGTTGCGCCGGCACCTTGAATACCCCGACCATGGCGTGCTCAAGGTCGGTCGGCTCGAAATCGACCTGATCAAGCGCAAGGTCTGGCTCGATTCCGAGCCGATCGACCTGCTGCAAAAGGAGTTCCGCCTGCTTGAGTTCCTCGCCCGCCACGCGGGCAAGGTCGTCAATCGGCGCATCATTTTCGAGCAGGTTTGGGGCTGCTTTTTCGAGCCCAGCGACAACCTCATCAACGTTCATGTCGGCAAGCTTCGTCGCAAGCTGGAGCGGCCGGGCCAGCCATCGCCGATTCGCACGGTGAAGGGGGAAGGCTATTGCCTTGACGGCGATTGATGACGCGCGACCGGACCCGCTTGCACTTCGCACAGATTCGCGACACCACGACCTTCCGGCTTGCCGTCATGTTCAGCGCTGCGTTGGTCCTGACGCTAGGCGCGATGTCCGGCCTGATCTACGCCCTCACCGTTCGTGAGCTGACCACCCGGACCGACCAGGTCCTGCGCCACGAAATGGCGCGATTGCTGGCGCTTCCGCCGACCGGCCTGCCGGGCAACATCCGCGCGGCGATGGCAGAGAACTCCAGCGGCCTGAACTATTTCGCGTTGCTTGACCCCCAGGGCCGCGTGGTTGCCGGCAACATCCATGCCGTTGCGACGCCGGCTTCTGCCGAACCGTTCGAAGTGGCGGCCGGTGCGGCTGCGCGGCCGCCACTTCGGCTGCTTGCGCAGCCGATTGCCACCGGCGGCAGGCTCGTCCTGGGTCGCGACATAAGCCAGATCATCGACCTGCGGGCACGGATGCTCCAGATCGTGGCGGCGAGTGCGTGCCTGGCGGCATTGGCGGCGCTGGCGACCGGCGTTTCGCTCAGTATCGGACCGCTGAGGCGCATCCAGTTGTTCCGCGCGATTGCCGTCCGCATCGGACAGGGGGATTTGCGGCTCCGCATGCCGGTGACAAACCGCCGGGACGAGCTCGATAGCGTGGCAACCACCATCAACGCCATGATCGATGAAATCGAGAGGCTGATGCAACAGGTCAAAGGCGCAACCGACGCGATCGCGCATGACTTGCGCTCTCCACTCGTGCTGTTGCGCAACCGGCTGGAAAGTCTTCACGAGACCGGCGGCGAAACCGCCGCCCTGGCCCAGAGTGCCACCGTGCAACTTGACACGGTGCTCGCGCGCTTCACCGCATTGCTGCGCATCTCGGAGATCGAGGCATCAGGGCGCCGCGCCGGGTTTTCCCGGGTCGATGCGATGGCGCTGGCGGCAGAAGTCTGCGAACTGTTCGAACCCCTGGCCGAAGAAAACGACATCCGCCTGGCCCTGACCGGCTCCTATGGGGCGGTCGTATTCGGCGACGAAAAGCTGCTGTTCGAGGGGCTCAGCAATCTGGTGGAGAATGCCATCAAGTTCATCCCGGCCGGTGGCATGGTCTCGGTTCGCGTCGACAGCGATCTTGAGAATGTCCGGATCGAGGTATCGGACAATGGCCCCGGAATCGGCGAGGACGAACGGGATTTCGTCCTGCGCCGCTTCCACCGCGGCAGCGCCGCGCGCAGCGCGCCCGGCTCGGGGCTCGGACTCAGTCTGGTAGCGGCGATCATGCACCTGCACGGCTTCGCGCTCGATCTGGAAGACGCGCATCCTGGTCTCAAGGTCAGGGTACGCGGACCGCGCGCCGGGGATTCCCTCGCGTGAAATGAAAATTTGTTTCGTTGCATGGCGAACGGCGATGCTCGATTGGCCCGCATGTTCCGAACAGGGCGCACCGCTCTGTTGAAATGGTGATCGGCGATCCAGTCGTCGCAAGGAAACATGCTGCATCTCGTCAAGATTGCACTTAGCCGCCCTTACACATTTGCAGTAATGGCGATCCTGATCGTCCTGTTCGGCACCATCGCATGGGTGCGGACGGCAACGGATATCTTTCCGGATATCCGCATGCCGGTGATTGCCGCCGTGTGGACTTATCGCGGCCTGCCGCCCGAAGATATGGCCGGCCGGGTGGTCTACTATTACGAGCGCCAGCTATCGACGACGGTCAACGACATCGACCACATCGAGAGCCAGTCGCTGAACGGCATCGGCATCGTCAAGGTGTTCTTCCGCCCCGGGGTCGACATCCGCACCGCGACGGCACAGGTGACGTCGGTTTCGCAGACGGTGCTCAAGCAGATGCCGCCCGGCATCACCCCGCCGCTGATTCTCAACTACAACGCCTCGACCGTGCCGATCCTGCAACTGGCGCTGTCGTCGGGGTCGCTTTCCGAGCAGAAGATCTTCGATCTTGGCCAGAATTTCATCCGGCCCGGCCTTGCGTCGGTCGAAGGTGCGGCGATTCCGTCGCCCTATGGCGGTCGCGAACGGCAGATCCAGATCGACCTCGACCCCTCTGCGCTGCAGGCGCACCACCTTTCCGCTGCCGATGTCGGTGCGGCGCTTGCAGCGCAGAACCAGATCGTTCCTGCCGGCACGGCCAAGATCGGCCAGTTCGAATACAACGTCCGGCTCAACAACGCACCGCGCCTCGTCGATCAGTTGAACGCCTTGCCGATCCGCACGGTCGATGGCGCCACCGTGACGATCGGAGACGTCGCCTACGTGCACGACGGCTCGCCGCCGCAGCGCAACGAAGTCCATGTCGATGGCCGGCGGGCGGTGCTGATGACCGTGCTCAAATCGGGATCGGCATCCACCATCGCGATCGTCGACGCGGTGAAGGGCCTGCTCCCCAAGCTAGCCGAAACCCTGCCCGGCGACCTCAAGGTGCGACCGCTTGCGGACCAGTCGCTGTTCGTGAAGGCGGCGGTTTCCGGCGTCATTCGCGAGGGCGTGATCGCCGCTGCCTTGACCAGCCTGATGATATTGCTGTTTCTCGGCTCCTGGCGTTCGACGGTGATCATCGCGACTTCGATCCCGCTGGCAGTGCTCGCGGCGGTGTGCGGGCTTGCCGCTGCCGGCGAGACGCTGAACATCATGACGCTGGGCGGCCTGGCGCTCGCGGTCGGCATTCTCGTCGACGATGCCACCGTCACCATCGAGAACATCAACTGGCATCTCGAACAGGGCAAGTCGGTGCGCGACGCGATCCTCGACGGCGCCGAGCAGATCGTCCAGCCGGCGTTCGTTTCACTGCTCTGCATCTGCATCGCCTTCGTGCCGATGTTCTTCCTGCCGGGGGTCGCCGGATTCCTGTTCGCGCCGATGGCCAAGGCTGTCGTCTTCGCGATGATCGCGAGCTTCATCCTGTCGCGCACGCTCGTGCCGACGCTGGGCAACTATCTGCTTCGCGACCATGCCAGCGGCCACACCGCCGAAATCATGATCGCGCACGATGCGCAGGCCGGGCGGCCGAAGTCACGCAACCCGCTGCGTCGCTTCCAGCACGGCTTCGAGCACCGTTTCGAAGCGGCTCGCGCCTGGTACGTCTCGGTGCTGGCCCTCGCGCTGGCCAGGTACCGAACGTTCCTGCCGGGCTTCCTGATCGTCGTGCTGGCGTCGTTCGCACTGGTGCCGTTCCTGGGCCGCAATTTCTTCCCGACCGTCGATTCAGGCCAGATCAGCATCCATGTCCGCGCCCCGGTCGGCACCCGGCTGGAAGAGACCTCGGCGCTGTTCGACCACATCGAGAACCGGATTCGAGCCAGCCTGCCGCCCGGAGAGATCGCCTCGATCGTCGACAACATCGGTCTGCCGGTCTCGGGCATCAACCGCGCCTATTCGAACACCGGCGGCATCGGGCCGCAGGACGGCGACATTC
>NZ_JBWZET010000131.1:0-9020 GCF_056722145.1 Rhizomicrobium sp.
GCCAGTGCGCCGACTACGGCTATGGCTCGATGGTGATCCAGTCGGGCGAACGCGCCGACAAGAAGTTCATCGATCTGGTCGCTGCCGCGGTCGCCCGCATCAAGGCCGAGACCCGTACCGCGCAGCAGCCCGACGGGCTCGGTATCACGCTCTGCATCGGCCAGCAGTCCTACGAAACCTATAAGCGGCTCTACGATGCCGGGGCGCACCGCTACCTGCTGCGGATCGAGACCACCAATCCGGCGTTGTTTGGCAAAATCCATCCTGCCGACCAGTCCTTCCAATCGCGGGTCGAGTGCCTCGGCATGCTGCGCGACATCGGCTATCAGGTCGGCACCGGCGTGATGATCGGCCTGCCGGGCCAGACGCTGGAAAACCTCGCCGACGACATCCTGTTCTTCTCCAAAATGGATATAGACATGATCGGCATGGGGCCATTTATTCCCCATCCCGGCACGCCGTTGGGCGACGAGCCTGTCGCCAGCGTGCCCGATCGTGTCCAACTCGCCCTTCTGATGATCGCGGCGACCCGTCTGAAGCTTCGGGACGTGAACATCGCGTCCACCACGGCTTTGCAGGCGCTTGATCCGGTCGGGCGCGAAAAGGGCTTGCGCTTCGGCGCCAATGTGATCATGCCCCAGATGTCGCCCACCGACGTGCGGGCCGATTACCAGCTATATCCCGGCAAGCCGTGCCTGGATGAGAACGCCAAGGAATGCCAATCCTGCCTCAACATGCGAATCGAGTTTGCCGGTCGCAAGATCGGGCTTTACGCTTGGGGCGATTCCCAACACGCCGTGAAGCGGCTGAAGAGTGATGAGCAATCCCACTGAGCAGCCCCGCCGCGAGCGCGACGGCCTGGGTGAAGTCGAGATCGAAGCCGGCGCCTTGTGGGGCATCCACACCCAGCGGGCGCTGGCCAATTTCCCGCACACCGGCCGACGGGTGCCGCAGCTCCTGATCGCCTCGATCGCGGTGGTCAAGCACGCCGCCGCAGTAACCAATGCCGAACTCGGCTTTCTCGCCCCCGATCTTGCCAAGGCGATCGTCAAAGCCTGCGCCAAAATCTGCGAGGGCGGGCCGGAGATGGAACGGCATTTCCCGCTCGACGCCTTGCAGGGCGGGGCGGGCACCTCCACCAACATGAACGTCAATGAGGTGATCGCCAATTTGGCGCTGATCGACCTCGGCCTCAAGCCGGGGGCCTACGCCAACGTCCATCCGCTGCATCACGTCAACCGCCACCAGTCGACCAACGACGTTTATCCGACGGCACTCAGGATCGCCGCCATCGCCGGCGTGCGCAATCTGTCGAACGCCTTGGCCAAGCTGCAGGGCGCGTTCCAAGTCAAGGAAACCGAATTCCAGGCGATCCCCAAGATGGGGCGCACCGAGCTGCAGGCGGCCGTGCCGATGACGCTCGGCCAGGAGTTTTCCGCCTTTGCCGAAGCCATCGCCCGCGACCGCTGGCGCACCTTCAAGTGCGAGGAACGCCTCAGGCTCTGCAATATCGGCGGCACCGCCATCGGCACCGGATTGACGGCGCCGCGCAGCTTCATTTTCCGCATCATCGAGGTCCTGCGGGCCCTGACCGGCATGGGCCTGTCGCGCAACGAGAACGTGATCGATGCCACCGCCAATGCCGATGCCTTCGTCGAAGTGTCCGGCATCCTGAAAGCCTCGGCGGCCAATTTTGCCAAGATCGCCGGCGATTTGCGGCTGCTGCATTTTCTCGGCGAAATCGCGCTGCCGCCGCTGCAGGCCGGGTCTTCGATCATGCCGGGCAAGATCAATCCGGTGATGACCGAAAGCGTCATGCAGGTGGCGATGGCCGCCCGTGCCAACGACATGATCGTCACCGATTGCGCCAGCCACGGAACCCTGCAGATCAACGAATTCATGCCGATGATCGCCTATGCGCTGCTCGATACCATCACCATGCTGGAATCGGCGGCACGGGCGCTGACCCGGCATGTGGAAGGCATTGGCGCCAACGCCGAGCGCTGCGCCGCCTATCTCGCCGACAGCCCGACGCTGGTTACCGCGTTCCTGCCCAAGATCGGCTACGAGCGCGCCGAACAGCTGGCCAAGGAATTCGCCGCCGCTCACGAACAGAATTCGTCGCTCACTCTGCGCGCCTTCCTGGTGTTGAAGCTCGGCCAGCCGATGGTCGACGAAGTGCTGGCGGCGCCCAATCTCATCAAGCTGGGTCATACGGAATAGCATGTCGGATCTTCCTGCCGCTCCCAAAGCCTCACGCCTGCACATCGGCATCGCCGGACGCGTCAACGTCGGCAAGTCGTCGTTCCTCAACACGCTGGCGGGCCAGGACGTCGCCATCACCTCGGCGGTGCCCGGCACCACCACCGACGTGGTCGAAAAGACCATGGAGCTGTTGCCGCTCGGGCCGGTGACCTTGATTGATACCGCCGGTTTGGACGACACCTCGGAGCTTGGGTCCGCCCGCGTGGAGATGACCAAGAAGGCGCTGCGTCGCGCGGACATCCTGGCCATCGTCGTCACCGCCGACGCCTGGAGCGAATATGAGGACGGCCTCGTCAATGCCGCCCACGCCGCCAAGGTGCCGGTGCTGGTCATCATCAACAAGATCGACCTCAAAGAACCGTCGAGCGATTTCCTGTCGCTGATCGACGTCAAGCGCCTCAGCTGGATTTCCGGCAGCGCCGTCGGCCCGACCCGCGAGAACTTCCGCGATGCCTTCAAGGACGCGGTGCGCGGCCTGTTGCCGACCCTGTTCACAGCGCCGCCGACGTTGCTCGGCGATCTCATGCCGGCCGGCGGCCTCGCCGTCATGGTGGTGCCGATCGATCTTGGCGCGCCGGCAGGGCGCCTGATCGTGCCGCAGGTGCAGTCCTTGCGCGATCTTCTCGACAATGATGCGGCCGCGCTGCTGGTGAAGGATCGCGAATACGCCGCCACGCTGCAGCGGCTTGCGAGTCCACCCGATCTCGTGGTCTGCGACAGCCAGGTGGTGGCGCGCGTCGTCGCCGATACCCCGCCATCGATCCCGCTGACGACCTTCTCCATTCTGTTTGCCCGTTTCAAAGGCGAACTCAACGCGTTGGCGCGCGGCGCCGGGGTGCTGAACCGTCTGAAACCCGGCGATCGCATCCTGATCGCCGAAGGCTGCTCGCATCATCCCTTGGAAGACGATATCGGCCGCATCAAGATTCCGCGCTGGCTGCGCCAGTACGCCGGTTGCGAACTCGACATTACGTCCTGTGCCGGGCACGACCTGCCCGCCGACATCGGGTCCTTCCGGCTGGTGATCCATTGCGGCGGCTGTGTCATGACCCGACAGGAAATGCTGGCGCGGATGGGCGAGGCCGAGCGGCACGACACGCCGATGACCAATTACGGCCTGGCAATTTCGGTACTCCAGGGCGTTTTGGAGCGGGCGCTGTCGCCATTCCCGGATGCCTTGGCGGCTTTTCGTGACACTTCGACACCCTAAATAGCCAATCGGACTTGCAAGTCAGTTATAATTGACTAGCTATTCCCTGCACTGCTCATGGCAATTCGCGGCGGTCTTCGCTAGAGGACGGCCGAGTCCATAAAAATTTCCAGGATTTCCCATGCCTTTAGGACGCGAGGATACATTGCGAGCTGGTCTTGACACGGGGGTCAGCGGCTGGCGCCGCCACATGACCCCGCGGATGCGATGGGTTCTCATCATTTCAGCTGTGGTTTTCACGCTGTTAATCCTATGGCTGAAGTTCGTGCCCTGGCTGTTCATGAACGTCCTCATGTCCAAGAGCGACTTCATCCAGCCGCAGGCGGTTTCGGCCGCCCATGCGACGCGGACGCCTTGGCAGTTACAAGTGCGGGCCGTCGGCACGCTGCATGCCGTTCAGGGCGCCGACCTCGCACCCGAAGTGGCCGGCATCGTCACCCGGATCGGTTTCAAGCCGGGTGAAGACGTTGCCGCCGGTCAGATACTGATCCAGCTTCGTGACGACAGCGATCGCGCCCAGCTTGCTGCCCTGCGTGCCGCCGCCGAGCAGAACACACTCACCTATCGGCGCAATGTGGCGCTGGCCAAGTCCAACGCGATCTCGCCGCAGGCCTTCGATATCGCCACAGCCAACATGAAATCGGCGGTAGCCCAGGCCGACGCCCAGGCCGCCCTGGTTGAAAAGAAAGCGATCCGCGCGCCGTTCGCCGGCCGGGTCGGCATCCGTCAGGTCGATGTCGGCCAGTACGTCAATGCCGGCAATGTTGTCGTTACCCTGCAGCAACTCGATCCGATCGACGTCGATTTCACGATTCCCCAACAGCAGCTGGCGATTCTGAAGGCCGGCGATCCGGTCATTGTCACCTCGGACGGCGTTCCGGGGCGCACTTTCCAGGGCCGCGTCCTGGCGCTGGATCCCAAGGTCGATCCGGTCACCCGCAATGTGCGTGTGCGCGCCGAGGTTTCCAATCCCGACAAAACGCTCATTCCGGGAATGTTCGCCACCGTGGTGACCGCGGTCGGCAGCGCGCAGCCGCGGTTGACCCTGCCGCAGACCGCCATCAGCTACAATCCCTACGGCGATGTCGTCTATGTCGTGACCCCGTCCAAGAACGAAAAGGGCAAGGACATCCTGGTCGCCGACCAGCGCTTCGTGACGGTCGGCGAAACCCGCGGCGATCAGGTCGCGGTGCTCTCGGGCATCACCGAGAAGGATTTGGTGGTCACCACCGGCCAGCTCAAGCTCAAGAACGGGGCGGTGGTCTTCATCAACAACAGCGTGAGACTGCCCAACAATCCCGCGCCCAATCCGATCCAGCAGTAGGCGTCGCCGATGAACTTTACCGATATTTTCATCAGGCGCCCCGTCCTGGCAATCGTGGTGAGCCTGGCGATCTTCGTGATCGGCCTGCGCGCGATCCTCGGATTGCCGGTGCGCCAATATCCGGTGATGCAGAATGCGGTGGTGACGATCTCCACCGCCTATTACGGAGCCAGCCCCGAAACCGTGGCCGGCTTCATCACCACGCCAATCGAAAACGCGGTCGCCCAGGCCGACGGCATCGACTACATGTCGTCGAAGTCGGTCCAGGGCGTCTCGACCATCACGGTGAACCTGCGCCTCAACCAGGACGCCTCCAAGGCCCTGGCGCAAATCATCACCCAGGTCAACTCGGTCAAGAACCAGATGCCGCCGCAGGCGCAGGCCTCGGTGATTTCCATTGCCGTCGGCCAGTCGACCGCGGCAATGTACATGACCTTCAACTCCAAGGTCCTGCCGACCAACAAGATCACCGACTACCTGATCCGCGTGGTTCAGCCGCAATTGCAGGCCGTGCCCGGCGTGCAGCAGGCCCAGATTCTCGGCGCCAAGACCTTTGCCATCCGCGTCTGGCTCGATCCGCAGAAACTCGCCGCCTACAACCTGACGGCCGCCGACATCTACACCGTGCTCGGCGCCAATAACTATCTGTCCGCCGTCGGCCAGACCCGCGGCCAGATGGTGCAGGTCAATCTGACCGCCGACACCAATCTGCACTCGGTCGACGAGTTCAAGAACCTCGTCATCAAGTCGACCGACGGGGCTTATGTCCGTTTGTCCGACGTCGCCCAGGTGACGCTCGGCTCGACCGACTACGACTCGCGCGTGACGTTCGACGGCAATCCCGGTGTCATCATTGCGATCAACGTGACCCCGACGGCCAACGTGCTCGATGTGATCAAGGGCGTGCGCGACGTCATGCCGGGGATCAACGCCCAGCTTCCGAGCGGCCTCACGTCGTTCATCGCCTATGACTCGACCAAGTTCATTTCGTCGGCGATCAATGAAGTGGAGTGGACGCTTGGCGAGGCGATCGTCATCGTCATCCTCGTCATCTTCGTGTTCCTCGGTTCGCCGCGGGCGGTGATCATCCCGATCGTGACCATTCCGTTGTCGCTGATCGGCGCGGGCATCATCATGCTGGTGATGGGCTTCACCCTGAACCTGTTGACGCTGCTCGCCTTCGTGCTCGCGATCGGTCTTGTCGTCGACGATGCCATCATCGTGGTGGAGAACGTCTCGCGACACATCGAAGAGGGCCGCAGCCCGATGGATGCTGCGATCCTCGCCGCCCGCGAATTGGGCGGCCCGATCATTGCCATGGCGATCGTGCTGGTGGCGGTGTACGTGCCGATCGGCTTTCTCGGCGGCCTCACCGGCACGCTGTTCACCGAGTTCGCCTTTACCCTGGTCGGTGCGGTGGTGATTTCGACCATCGTGGCGCTGACCTTGTCGCCGATGATGTCGAGCCGTCTTTTGCGGTCGCACACGGCCACCAAGTCGGATATCGAAAAGCGCGTCGTTGCCTATATCGACGAGAAGTTCGATCGCCTGCATTCCGCTTACCAGCGCGCCCTGCATGGTGTGATGAACCAGTTGCCGGTGGTGGTCGTGTTCGCCGCCATCATCTTCGTGATGATCGGCTTTTTGTTCACCTCGTCGAAATCGGAGCTGGCGCCGAACGAAGACCAGGGCTTCATGCTGGCGATGGTGACCCCGTCGCCGACATCGACGCTGGAACAGTCGATCATCTGGCAGGACCAGGCGCTCAAGATCGCCCAATCCTTCCCCGAGACCGACCATGTGTTTCAGGTCGCTTCGACCAGCCAGAACATCATGGGTATCGTGCTGAAGCCGTGGGATGAACGCCATCGCTCGGCCGATCAGATCCAGCAGTCGCGCAATCCCAAGGACAAAACGCTGCAAGGCGACTTGTCCAAGCTTGCGGGCGTGCGCGCGGCAGCGTTCCAGATCCCGCCGCTGCCGGGTCCGGGCGGCCTGGGCGTGCAGTACGTCATCAAGACCACCCAGGGCTTCAGCCAGCTCAACGACGTGACCCAGAAGATCGTTGACGCGGCCAACCAGTCGGGCGCCTTCTTCTATGTCGACTCGAGCCTGAAATACGACAACCCGCAGGTCATCGTTCAGATCGATCGCGACAAGGTCGCCGGCATGGGCCTGACCATGAGCGACGTCGGCAACGCAATGACCTCGATGCTCGGCGGCGGCTATGTCAACTACTTCGACCTGTCGGGCCGCGCCTATCAGGTCATCCCGCAGGTGCAGCAGAACTTCCGTCTCAACCCCGACCAGCTCTCGACCTACTACATCCGTGCGTCGGCGACCGGCACCAGCATCCCGCTTTCGACGGTGGCGACCCTCAAGAGCACGGTCACCCCGGAATCGCTCGACCACTTCCAGCAGCAGAATTCGGCGACGCTGACGCTGATCCCGCGCGCCGGGATGACCACCGGCGAGGCGGTCGATGTCCTCAACGGCATCGCCCAGAAGGTCATGCCGCCGGGCTATACCGTCGACTATGCCGGCGCCACCCGCCAGTACATGCAGGAATCGAGCGCGCTGATTCAGACCTTCTTCTTCGCGCTGATCATCATCTTCCTGGCGCTGGCGGCGCTGTTCGAAAGCTTCCGCGATCCGTTGACGATCCTGATCTCGGTGCCGATGTCGATCTGCGGCGCCCTCTTGTTCGTGGCGCTCGGCATCGGCGGGGCGTCGCTCAACATCTACACCGAAGTCGGCCTCGTCACCCTGATCGGCCTGATCTCCAAGCACGGCATCCTGATCGTGCGTTTTGCCAACGACCTGCAGGCGCAGGGCATGCTCAAGCGCCAGGCGATCGAAGAGGCCGCCGCGATCCGGCTGCGTCCGATCCTGATGACCACCGCCGCCATGGTGCTCGGCGTCATGCCGCTGATCCTGGCTTCGGGGGCGGGTGCTGCGGCGCGCTTCAATCTCGGTCTCGTCATCGCTTCGGGCTTGGCGATCGGCACGCTGTTCACGCTGTTCGTGGTGCCGTCGGTCTACCTGATGATCGGCCAGGACCACAACAAACACGCCGTGGCCCTCGACGAACCGCCGGGCTGATCCTTCCCTCATTGGAAAACGCAAAAGGCCGCCTCACCGGGCGGCCTTTTTTGTTGGCACGAAGTCTGTCACCTCTTCGCGGCGCGCGGACGCGCTGGCTCGGTCGAGGATGACAGCTGGGGTTTGCTCACAGCTATGCGGATATCGAAAAAATGGGGAAACCTCCCGCAGACTTCAAGGGGAGTTTTTCGGGGTGCGGCACGAGCGCATTCGTGTCGGCGGCGCCGTCGCTTAGATCGTAAACGACTGCGATTGCTTCGCGGGCGCGAGCGTTCTGCGAGAAAAATATTCGCACCCGCCAAAGAAAAAGGGCCGCCGGGAAGGGTGGCGGCCCAGGTCAGGCAGGGAAAGGTACGCGCAGAACTTACCAATTGGTCATGGCGCCGCCCTGTTCCAGCCGGTTCACCGGCAGGTAGGCACGCTTGTAGGGGTATTTGGCGGCTTCGGTCTCGTCGATGTCGACGCCGTGGCCGGGGGCCTCGCCCGGGTGCATGAAGCCGTCTTCGAAGCTGTAGCCAATCTTGAAGATGCTCTCCATCTGCTCCGAATGGGGCATGTGCTCCTGGATGCCGAAATTGTGGATCGCGGTATCGAAGTTGAGGGCGCAGCCCATGGTGATCGGCGACAGGTCGGTCGCGCCATGGAAGCCGGTCTTCACATTGAAGAGATCGGCGAAGTGCGCGATCTGGCGGAGATGGGTGATGCCGCCGGCGTGAACCAGGGTCGAGCGGATGTAGTCGATCAACTGTTCCTGGATCATGGTCTTGCAGTCCCACACCGAATTGAAGATCTCGCCGATGGCGAGCGGGGTGGTGGTGTGCTGACGCACCAGGCGGAAATTCTCCTGATTGTCGTCGTCGACCGAGTCTTCCATCCAGAACAGACGGTAGGGCTCAAGGTCCTTGCCGAGACGGCCTGCTTCGATCGGGGTCAGGCGGTGATGGACGTCATGCAGCAGGTGAATGTCGTCACCGAGCGCCAGACGGCCGGCTTCAAACAGCTTCGGCGCAGCGCGCATGTATTTTTCGGTCGACCACACATTCTCGGTCGGGATGTCGGCATCGGCCGGCTCATAGGCTTCCTTGCCATGGGCAACGCCATAGGTCGAAGCCAAGCCCG
>NZ_JBWZET010000132.1:0-12568 GCF_056722145.1 Rhizomicrobium sp.
GGTAAAGCCGACCGGGGGAACCGGATGGGGGGTGCTGGCCAGCTTCAAAGGCTCGAGGCTGGGTGGCGGTGCGTGGACAGTCGAGGCAGACTTCCAATATAGAACACCGAGCAGCAGCAAAGCCGCGCCGGCAAGGGTCGCGAAGATCACTAGGCGGGGTTTGGTCACGGACGTCTCATGAGCGCGAACAAAATGTGGGGTGGCCGCTTTGAAGGCGGTCCGGCGAAAATCATGGAGGAGTTTACCCCCTCCATCGGCTTCGACCAACGTCTGGCGGGCGAGGATATCACCGGCAGCCGCGCCCATGCCCGGATGCTGGCAATCCAGGGCATCATCACCAAGGCCGACCTCAGCGCCATCCTGGCCGGGCTCGACACCATCGAAGCCGAGATCAAGGCCGGCAGCTTCGAGTTCAAGCGCAGCCTGGAAGACATCCACCTCAACATCGAATCGCGGCTCGCCGAACTTGCCGGTCCGGCAGCCGGACGGCTGCACACCGCGCGCTCGCGCAACGACCAGGTGGCGACCGATTTCCGCCTCTGGGTGCGCACCGCCTGCGGCCGGGTTGATGGCGCCCTGGCCGAACTGCAGAGCGCGCTGGTCAAGCAGGCCGAGGCCAACCTGAGCACCATCATGCCCGGCTTCACCCACATGCAGTCGGCGCAGCCCATCACCTTCGCCCACCATTGCCTCGCCTATGTGGAGATGTTCGGGCGCGACCGCTTGCGCTTCGCCGACGCCGCCAAGCGGCTCAACGAGTGCCCGCTCGGCGCCGCCGCCCTGGCCGGAACGCCCTACGGCATCGACCGCGAATACACCGCCCACGCGCTCGGCTTCGCCCGCCCGATGCGCAATTCGCTCGACGCGGTGTCGGCGCGCGATTTCGCGTTGGAATATCTTGCCGCCGCAGCCATTGCCGCCACCCATCTGTCGAAGCTCGCCGGCGAAGTGGTGCAGTGGTGCTCGCCCGGTTTCGGCTTCGTCAAACTGTCGGACGCCTTTACCACCGGCTCCTCGATCATGCCGCAGAAGCGCAATCCCGACGCCGCGGAACTGATCCGCGGCAAGACCGGGCGCGTGCTCGGCGATTTCGTGGCGCTGGCGACGGTGGTGAAGGGCCTTGTCCTCGCCTACGGCAGCGATCTGCAGGAAGACAAGGAACGGGTGTTCGACGCCGCCGATGCGATCGAGCCGTCGCTCAGGATCATGGCCGGCATGTTTGCCGACCTGACCGTCCGCCCCGATCGGATGCGGGCGCTGGCCAATGCCGGCTATCCCACCGCGACCGATCTCGCCGACTGGCTGGTCACGACCCTGGGCAAGCCGTTCCGCGAGGCCCATCACATCACCGGTTCGATCGTCCGGCGGGCCGAGGAAATGGGCGTCGATCTCGACAAGCTGCCGCTCGCGGAGATGCAGGCGATCGAGCCCGGCATCACCGCCGAAGTCCTCAAGGTCCTCAGTGTGGAAGCCTCGGTCGCCGCACGCATGTCCTATGGCGGCACCGCGCCGGACCGGGTGCGCGAACAGATCTATTTCTGGAAGGAAAAGCTGAAATGAAGCTGCGCCTGTTGATTGCGTTCGCGGCTGCCTTGGCGGTGGCCGGATGCGGCGTCAAAAGCGATCTGGTCAAGCCCACCGATACCCTGACCGACAAAAGCGCGACGCCCAAGAAGAACGAAAAAGACCCCTCCAAACCGACCTCGCAGCTCGGCAAATAATGAACCACTTCCATTATAAGGACGGCGAACTCCACGCCGAAGACGTGGCACTGTCGACGATCGCCGCCGCGGTCGGCACGCCTTTTTATTGCTACTCGAGCGCCACCCTCGAACGCCATTACCGCATCTTCGCCGAAGCGATGGGCGCCGGCGCGCTGGTCGCCTTTTCGGTCAAGGCCAACGGCAACCTCGCAGTGCTGAAGACGCTTGCGAGCCTCGGTGCCGGCGCCGATGTGGTCTCCGGCGGCGAGATGAAGCGCGCGCTGGCGGCCGGCATCCCGGGCGAGAAGATCGTCTTTTCCGGCGTCGGCAAAACGCGGGCAGAAATGGCGCTCGGCCTCAAGAACGGCATCTATCAGTTCAATGTCGAGAGCGAAGTGGAACTGCTGGCGCTCGATGAGGTGGCAGGGAGCCTTGGCGTGAAGGCGCCGGTGGCGTTCCGCGTCAATCCCGACGTCGATGCCAAGACGCACGCAAAAATCTCCACCGGCCACGCCGAGACCAAATTCGGCATTCCGTGGTCGAAGGTGCACGCCGCCTATACCCTGGCCGCGACGCTGAAAAACATCGCCATCGTCGGCGTCGACGTGCACATCGGCAGCCAGATCACCGAGCTCGCCCCGTTCGAAGCCGCGTTCACGCGCGTGGTGGAACTCGCCGGTCAATTGCGCGCCGCGGGGCATGCGATAGAACGCATCGATCTCGGCGGCGGGCTTGGCGTTCCCTATCGCAACGACAATCTGCCGCCGCCCGATCCGGCGGCGTATGGCGCTTTGGCGGCCCGCATCACCAAATCGACCGGCGCGCGCCTGATCATGGAGCCGGGACGGCTGATCGCCGCCAACGCCGGCATTCTCGTCGCCGGCGTCATTTATGTGAAAGAGGGCGAGAACAAGAAGTTCCTCATCCTCGATGCCGCGATGAACGATCTCATCCGTCCGGCTTTCTATGATGCCTGGCATGAGATCGTGCCAGTGACGACGCCCGCGCCCGACGCCGAGTGGGGCCGCTATGATGTTGTCGGGCCGGTGTGTGAAACCTCCGACATCTTCGCCGCCGACCGGCCGCTGCCGGCGCTGAAGCCGGGCGATAGAATCGCGATTTTGACTGCCGGTGCCTATGGTGCGGTGATGTCATCGGCCTACAATGCCCGCCCCCCGGCGGCCGAAGTGCTGGTCAAGGGCGGCGAGTGGGCTGTGGTACGGCCGCGGATGGACGATGACGCGCTCTTCGGGAACGACAGAATTCCGGCCTGGCTGGGCTGAACGCGCCGAGCGTTTCGTCAAGGCCGCGCGCGCCGTGGTGGCGTTCGAGCGGGTGTGGCCGGCGCTGTGGCCCGCCACCGCCATCGCCGGACTTGCCATCGCGGCGGCGCTGTTCGGCCTGTTCGAAGCGCTGCCGTGGGCGCTGCACGCGCTGGTGCTGGCGATGCTGGTCACCGCGATTGCGCTGACGCTGTATTTCAATCTCGAACACATGCGCTGGCCGCGCTGGGACGAAGGCGCCCGCCGCCTTGAACGCGACAGCGCGCTCGAACATCGCCCGATTTCCGAAGGCACCGATCGCCTTGCCGCCGGCAATGGCGATGCCTTTGCCGAAGCCTTGTGGCAGGCGCATCTGAAAGCGCGCCTCGCGCTGCTGCCGGCGTTCCGGCTTCGCCTGCCGCGCTCCGAGCTTGCCGCCCGCGATCCGCGTGCCCTGCGCTATGGCGTGATCGTGCTGATCCTGTTCGGTCTCGTCATCGCCCGCGGCGACTGGATGCGCCGCCTTGAGTCGCTCTTCACGCCCAACCCCGGCGTCATCGCCACCCTCGATGCCTGGATCGAGCCGCCCGCTTACACCGGCGAATCGCCGGTCTATCTCGGCGCCAGTGCGACCGTGTCGGTGCCGGCCGGATCGGTCATCAAGATGCGGGTGCATGGCGCCGATCATCGCCCGTCCGTCACTCTCGACGATGTCCGCTTCGACGGCGAAAAGGGCGAATACGTTGCCGAAGCCAAACTCAGCGACAGCGATCATGTCCGGGTGCGGGCCGGCGGCCACACCATCGGCTCGTGGAAGATCACGCTGATCGCCGACAAGCCGCCGACCATCGCCTTTGCCGCCCCGCCGGCCGCCACTGAGCGCCAGGCGCTGAAGCTGACCTATATCGCCGGCGACGATTACGGTGTCACCGCGGCGCGCGCCATCATCAAGCCGCACAGCGGCACCGGCGCCCCGCTGATCGTCGAGCTGTCGCTGCCCGAGCATTCCGACCAGCCGGTGACGCTGACCAGCTTCCACGATCTGACCGAGCATCCCTATGCCGGTCTCGTGGTCGACATCACGCTCGAAGCGCGCGACGCCGCCGGCAACGTCACCACCAGCATGCCGGCGACTTTCAAGCTGCCGGAGCGGCTGTTCACCGATCCGCTGGCGCGCGCCCTGATCGAGCTGCGCCAGACTCTCGCCACCCAGGGCTTTGACGCCCGCGGGCGCACCGTCCGGACCCTCGATGCCCTCACTTATGCGCCGGACCTGTTCTTCGACGGCAAGCAGACCGCCTATCTCGCCATGCGGGTTGCGATGCGCGCCATCGCCAACGGCAAGACCGGCGAAGATTTGAAACGGGTGGAAGACCTGTTGTGGCAGACCGCGATCGGGCTCGAACAGGGCGGCCTGCTGACCATGGCCGATCAGCTTCGCCGGCTGCAGGCGATGATCATGCAGGCGATGGCGGAGGGCGCGCCGCAGGCCGAGATCGATTCGCTTCTGCAGCGCTACAACGAATTGATGCAGCGCTATCTCGCGGCCCTCACTGCCACCGGGCAGCAGGCGCAAGGCCAATCCGATCCCAACGCCAAGGTGCTTGGCGATCAGGACATCCAGGCGCTGCTGAAAGCGATCCAGCAGCTCAGCCAGGCCGGCGACCGGATGCGGGCGATGCAGCTCCTCGCCATGCTGCAGTCGATGCTGGAGAACGTGCAGGTCGGCGGCGGCCCGGGTGGGGGCGGTGGCAACGCCGATCAGGCGACCAATCAGGCCCTGGCCCAGCTCGGCGACGTGATGGGCAAGCAGCGCCTGTTGCTCGACAAGACCTTCCGCCAGTCCGACGGCAATGGCGATCCCAAGGACGGCGGCGCCAAGGGCCTCGCCCAGCAGCAGGGCGCGCTCAAAGGTGATCTCGAAGCGCTGAAAAAGAAGTCGGGCAAGAAAGGCACCGGCGGCGCCAATCTCGACAAGGCCGAGCAGTATATGCAGGGCGCTGAGGAGGCGCTTGCCACGTCCGACTTCGGCCGCGCCACCACCTATCAGAAATATGTGCTCGACGAATTGCGCAAAGCCGGCGAGGCGATCGCCAAGGCGGGCGGACAGACCGACGGCAAAGCCGGCCAGGACCCGCTCGGCCGCGCCGCGACGGCGCAAGGCAGCGGCAGCGGCGACGTGCGCATTCCCGACGCGCAAGTCTTACAACGGGCGCGCGACATCCTGATGGAACTCAGGCGCCGCGCCGGCCAGCAAGGCCGCCCCAAGCAGGAACTCGACTACATCGACCGCCTGCTGAAGCAGTTTTAGGAAACAGCTGTCATCCCCGGCTGAGCGCTGCCTCTTTCCTCCCTCGCGGGGCACAATCGGTCACGCCGCACGCTGCTGAAGGAGCGGGGGAGGTGCCGAGCCCTTGCGAGGTGGAGGGGGGGCTGAACCAAGTGCTCGTAGCGATCCACCTCCCCCGCTATCCGCACATCGTGTGGCGAGAAAGGTGGTGCTCCGCGGGGGAGGAAAGCGTCAGACTATTCGCACTTGGCGATATAGGGCAGGGCGCGGTCGTTGCCGGAATCGTCCATGCCGTAGCCGACGATGAATTCGGTCGTGCCGGTGAAGCAGGCGTGATCGGCCTTGGCGGTCGCGTTGGGCAGGAGCTTGTCCACCACCACCGCCGACATCACGTTGGCGGCGCCGTATTCGAGCGCCAGCTCCTTGGCCTTCTTCATCGTATGGCCGCCGTCGAGGACGCCGTCGATGATGAGGACGTTCTTGCCGCGATAGGCCTCGTTGGGGCCGATCAGGATCTTCACGTTCTTGGTCGACTGGTGGCCGACATAGGAGCGCAGCCACAGGAACTCGGTCGGAATGGAAATGCCTTCCCGCGCCAGCGCCCTGAGAAGATCGGCGGCGAACACATAGGCGCCGACCAGGATCGGAACGGCGACATGGGGAACGACGGGACCATGCGCGATGTCGTAGGCAAGCGCCTTCACGCGATCGGCAATCTGTTCTTCGCTATAGAGAATAGTACGGCGCATCACTCCCCGGCTTTCGCAAATCGAACCTGATAATTGGCCGCCCCTTCGGGCGGATTCGAAAGCTGGGTGCTAAATCGGGTGGATTGACCGGGCTTCAGCGTGATGACGTTCGGCGCGACGGTCCAGTGATAGAGTTCGCGTCTTTCGCTGTCGACCAAACCAATGCGAATCTGCGGCACCGGCAGCTCTCTGTCGGTCACATTGGTCAGAGCGCCGCTCACCGTCAAGACGAGCTTGCCGCCCTCGACCTGCTGGGTCGACTTGGTGTTGGCGATCCTGAGGCCGCTGGCGGCAACTTTCACACCGAGCTTGGCATAGAGCGCGGCGCTCTGCGGCCAGGCGTCGACAACCTGGTGGCGATAAACCGCCGCAATCGCCCCGATCAGGATGACGATCCCGACCAAAGCGGCCCATCCGAAGCGCAAAACCCAGGCGCGGCGGGAAAATGGCGGCCGCGGCGGGCGGGGTTCATCGCGATGACGGCGGTCGCGTTCCTGCGGCTCCGGGTCGCGCTCCTCAGGCTGTGCATAAGCCTCGCGCGGCGGCGGTTCGGGCGCCACGAAGCTCTGTTGCGGTTCCGGATCGGGGTCCGGCGCGACGAAGGCCGGCGGCTCTTCGGCATCGGCATGCCAGACGTTGCCACAGCGCGCACAACGCACCGAGCGGCCTTGCGGCGGGAATTTCGTCGCATCGACTGTATAGCGCGTCTGACAGGCCGGGCAGGTTAAGATCATGCGTCTATCCCAAGTGCCAAAATTAGGCGCCCACAGGGGTTGTCGCAAGCACACTAGCTCAAAGGCCTGAAACACTCGTAACCAAACCGGCCCGAGGGTATGGTCAAAACGTCATGGTTCGCTTCGAAAATGTGGGGATGCGCTACGGCGCCGGGCCCGAAGTCTTAAGGGATGTTACCTTCGTCCTGGAGGCCGGGTCGTTTACCTTTCTGACCGGCCTGTCGGGCGCCGGCAAGACCACGCTGCTGAAACTGATTTCCGTTGCCGAGCCCCCCAGCCGGGGCCTGATCACCCTGTTCGGCCATGACCTCGCCACTGCCAGACGCGCGACCTTGCCCGGTCTCCGGCGCCGAATTGGCGTGGTTTTCCAGGATTTCCGCCTCCTCGACCACCTTTCCGCCTTCGACAATGTCGCCCTGCCGTTGCGCCTGGCCGGCCGCAAAGAGAGCGAATACGCCCGCGATGTCGAAGAGCTGCTGGTCTGGGTCGGCCTCGGCGACCGCATGAGCGCGGTGCCGCCCACCCTGTCGGGCGGCGAGCAGCAGCGCGTTGCCATCGCCCGGGCGGTGGTGGCCAAGCCCGACCTGCTCATCGCCGACGAGCCGACCGGCAATGTCGATCCCGAGATCGGGGCGCGGCTGATCCGCTTGTTTGCCGAACTCAACCGGCTCGGCACCACGGTTCTGATCGCCACCCACGACCGCAATCTGGTCGAGTCGACGCGGGCCCGCGAAATGCGCCTGGTCGACGGCCGTCTGGTCGAACTGAGGACGCCGCGACCATGAAAAACCGGCGCCTGATGCCCAATTCCAAGGGGGCGGCCCCGCTCGACATCGTCATCGCGGTGATGGCGTTCCTGGCGGCGGTGGCGCTCGGCGGCTCGCTGATCGCCAGCCGGGCGGCCGAGGGCTGGAGTGCGGGCCTCGCCGACAAGATCACCGTCCAGATCCTGCCGCCCACCTCTGGGCCGGCCAAGGAGGGCATGGCGGCCGAGACCGACGCCGCGCTGTCGGTGCTGCGCACCACCCCCGGCATCGCCCACGCGGCGCCCTTGAGCGACGCCGAACAGCAGAAGCTGGTGCAGCCCTGGCTCGGCAGCGAAGCCCTCGTCGCCGATTTGCCGCTGCCGCAGCTGATCGATGCCGATGTGGCGCCGGGCAGCGAGGTCGATATCGCGGCGCTGCGGGCGAAATTGAAACCGGTGGCGCCGCACGCGGTGGTCGACGACCACAGCCATTGGATCGGCCGATTGCACGATCTCGCCCGCACCCTGGTGTGGTCGGCGTACGGCGTCCTGTTCCTGATTGCGGTGGCCACCGCCTCCACCGTCGCCTTTGCCACCCGCGCCGGGCTCGATGCCCACAACGACATGGTCTCGCTGCTGCATCAGATGGGGGCACAATCGGGGTTCATCGCCCGCGTCTTCGAAGGCCATTACTTGCGCGCCGCGACCGTTGCCGCCGGCACCGGCGCCGCTTCGGCCGGAGTGGTGTTCCTGGCGGCAGGCGGCTTGCAGTCGGTCGGCTATGAGCCGGTGCCGTTCCTGCCGCCGTTGTCGCTGCAGCCGATCGAGCTGCTCTGGCTGTTCACCGTGCCGGCGGCGGCCGGGATCATCGCGCTGGTCACCGCGCGGCTGTCCGTGCTCGCCGCCTTGCGTCAAATTCACTAGCAATATCGCGGGCTTTGGGGCGGGGACTTCACCTCGCGGGCGCGCCACGGCATTATCGCGCCGACGCGGGCTGGTCGCTGTACGCCGGTCGGGCTGGAGTTGTGGTTTGCTGAAGCGGATCGTCATTGCGCTGGTGCTGCTCTACGTGGCCGGATTCGCCGCGTTTGCTGCGCTGTTGCCCACGGTGCCCGCGACGGTCGGCGCCGTGGACGGCATCGTCGCACTGACCGGCGGCGGCTCGCGGCTCGATGTTGCGGTGGCGCTGTTCGAGAAAGGCACCGGCCAGCGGCTGTTGATCTCGGGCGTCAATCCGCAGACGACGCGGACCGAACTGAAACGGCTGGCGCACGGCAAAAAGCGCTTCGATTGCTGTGCCGACCTCGGCTACGCCGCCGAGAACACCTTCGGCAACGCCAAGGAGGCGGCCGCCTGGGCCCGCTTCCACCACTACAAATCGATCCTGCTCGTCACGTCGCGCTATCACATGCCGCGCTCGGTCGCCGAATTCCGCGACGTGATGGGCGAGGTCCGCGTGATTCCCTATCCCGTCGATGCCGAAGCCGGCAAGGACATCACCGCCCGGCTGAAGGCCCTGAAAGTGCTGCACAGCGAATACGCCAAATACGTCGCCGTGACATTCCTGACCGCCACCGGGCTCGAACCGGGCCTTGACCAGAACGAGGCCGCCCCCGAGTCTGGCCCAACCAAATAAGCCCCACATAAACAAGAGCTGTCGTGACCTTCGTCCGTTCCCTTCTCTACATGCTGTTCTTCGTCGTGTTCTCGGCGGTGATGTTCGTCGCGGTGCTGCCGCTGCTGCTGCTGCCGCGGCTGATCATGGTACGGGCGTCGCAGCTCTGGAGCCGGGTGATGTTCTGGGGGCTGAAAGTGATCGCCGGCTGCGATTACGAGGTGCGCGGGACCATCCCCAAAGGCCCGCTGCTGTTCGCCGCCAAGCACATGAGCATGTGGGACACGCTGGCGCTGTTTGCCCTCATCGACGACGTCTGCATCGTGGTCAAGCGCGAGCTGCTGTCGATCCCGTTTTACGGCTGGTACATCAACAAAGCTGGCGTCATCGCGGTCGATCGCGCCGCCGGGGCCAGTGCCTTGCGCCGGATGGCGGGCGAAGCCAAGAGGGTGTTTGCGAGCGGCCGTCCGCTGGCGATTTTCCCCGAAGGCACCCGCAAGGCTCCGGGCGCGGCAACCGATTACAAACCTGGCGTCGCCGCGCTCTATTCCCAGCTTGAGGTCCCCTGCGTGCCGGTGGCGCTCAACTCAGGCCAGTTCTGGACCGGTTTTCTCAAGCGCCCGGGCACCATCGTGATCGAATTTCTGCCCCCCATCCCGGCCGGCCTGAAACGCGCGGCGTTCATGCGCGAGTTGGAAAACGCCATTGAAACGGCAACCGCAAAGCTGGTGGCGGCAGGCGACGGCCAGGGTTAACGCCTGGCTGGAACGTAGTAGGAACAATACTTGATTTCCGGGCCTCGGACCGTTAACTGATTAGCCCGTCCTGATCCCGTATTGTCGGGGGGCGGAGAGGCCCCTATGAGCGACATTGCCCACCAGATTTGGGACATGAAATACCGGTTCCGGCAGCCTGACGGCACGCCGATCGACAGCGACGTTCCCGACAGCTGGGGCCGGGTGGCGCTGGCGGCGGCGATGGCCGAGGCGCCCGAGGACCGGCGCGAGCAGGCGCTCGCCTTTGCCGAGGCTTTGGCGGGCTATCGCTTCCTGCCGGCGGGGCGGATTCTGGCCGGCGCCGGTACGGGGCGCGCCGTGACGCTCTTCAACTGCTTCGTCATGGGCACGGTGCCGGACTCGATGGAGGGCATTTTTTCGCAACTGCGCGAGGCGGCGCTGACGCTGCAGCAGGGCGGCGGCATCGGCTATGATTTTTCGACCATCCGGCCCAAGGGCGCACCGGTGGAAGGCGTCGGTGCCGACGCCTCCGGCCCGGTGTCGTTCATGGATGTGTGGGATGCGATGTGCCGCACGATTATGAGCGCCGGCTCGCGCCGCGGCGCGATGATGGCGACGCTGCTGTGCGATCATCCCGACGTGGAAGATTTCATTGCCGCCAAGCGCCGCCCCGGACGCCTTCAGATGTTCAATCTGTCGGTGCTGGTGACGGATGCCTTCATGGAAGCGGTGAAGACCGATTCCGACTGGAACCTGCAATTCGGCGGCCGCGTCTACAAGACAATCCGTGCCCGCGCCTTGTGGGATTCGATCATGCAGTCGACCTACGATTTCGCCGAGCCCGGCGTGATCTTCATCGACCGCATCAACGCCGAAAACAATCTCGGCTATTGCGAAACCATCCGCGCGACCAATCCGTGCGGCGAACAACCCCTGCCGCCGTATGGGGCGTGCCTCTTGGGTTCGATCAATCTGGCGCGACTGGTGCGCAATCCGTTCGATGCGGACGCCTTCCTCGACCTCGACGAACTCGCCGAGCTCACCACCACCGCCATCCGCCTGCTCGACAATGTCATCGACGTGTCGCGCTTTCCGCTGGAAGCCCAGCGCGCCGAAGCGCAGGCCAAGCGCCGCATCGGGCTGGGCGTCACCGGGCTGGCCGATGCGCTGATCTTCTGCCGCGTTCCATACGGCTCGCCCGAAAGCATCGTGCTGATCGAGCAGTGGCTGGAAACGATGGCCCACGCCGCCTATCGCGCCTCGGTCGACCTCGCCCGGCTGAAAGGCCCGTTCCCGCTGTTCGAGGCGAGCGAATACCTGGCGCGTCCGTTCATCCAGCGCCTGCCCGATGATATCCGCGACGGCATCGCGACCCACGGCATCCGCAACGGCCTGCTGACGTCGATTGCGCCGACCGGCACCATTTCGCTGTTCGCCGGCAACGTTTCGAGCGGCATCGAGCCGGTGTTCGCCTACAGCTACAGCCGCCGCGTACTGATGCCCGACGGCACGGCGCAGCAGCAGATCGTGCGCGACTTCGCCGTCGCCGCCTTCCGCGAAAAGTTCGGCGACACGGCGGAGCTGCCCGACTATTTCGTCTCGGCCCAGACGCTGGCGCCCGACGATCATTTGCGGGTGCAGGCAGCGGCGCAGAAATACATCGACTCCTCGATTTCGAAGACCATCAACCTGCCGGAGGCGATCTCGTTCGAGGGCTTCAAGGATGTCTACGTCCAGGCCTATGAATCGGGCTGCAAGGGCTGCACCACCTATCGCCCCAACGACGTGACCGGCTCGGTCCTCACCGTGACCGACACCGCACCGCCCGACGACGCCGACGAGGAAACCCCGAAGACCGGCGATGTCGTCTACATGCATCGCCCGCTCGACCGGCCCGACGTCTTGATCGGCCAGACCTACAAGATCAAATGGCTCGATTCCGATCACGCCTTCTACATCACCATCAACGATGTCGAGATGGACGGGCGGCGGCGGCCGTTCGAGGTGTTCATCAACTCGAAGAACATGGAAGCCTATGCCTGGACGCTGGCGCTGACGCGGATGATCTCGGCAGTGTTCCGCCGCGGCGGCGACGTCTCCTTCGTGGTCGATGAGCTGAAGGCGGTGTTCGATCCCCGGGGCGGCCAATGGATGGAGGGCCATTACGTGCCCTCGCTTTTGGCCGCGATCGGCGAGGTCATCCATAAGCACCTGGTCTCGACCGGCTTCATGGCCGGCGCCGACGACCGCCCCGCGCCCGACGCGCATAAGGTGGCGGCCGCCGCGGCGGCGGAAGGCGCCCCCGCCCGCCATTGCCCGCGCTGCGGCTCGCCCAGCTTCGTCAAACTGGAAGGGTGCGATTCCTGCCTGTCGTGCAGCTATTCCAAGTGCGGGTGATGAACCAGAACCTCGCTAATCTGGCGAAGATCGGCAAGCTGAAGGCGGAGCCGTTTGCCGCTTTTGTCATGGCCCGCCACTGCGGGCCATCCAGTTCTCGCCGCGCAAATGCATCAGGTGATCGCGTTCGAACGGGCGCCGATCTGGAGCGGCGGACTTTGATGTGAGATCGCCACCAACCCAACACTGTCATCGCCCGCGACTGCGGGCGATCCAGGTCAAATCTGTCGCGATCTTCGGGGTTGTGCCAGATGGTACCTGGATGGCCCGCAGTCGCGGGCCATGACACCGAGGGGCGTGGGACGATCAAGGGATTCCGGCCGAACGTCCGATGCT
>NZ_JBWZET010000133.1:0-4775 GCF_056722145.1 Rhizomicrobium sp.
GCCGGTGGCGCAGCGGGCGGTCGGCACCGCTTATGTTAACGCGAAATCGCTGCGCCTGGAAATGTGCCGGCAGCGTCTGGTGAAAGCCGGAAGCCTGCAACTCCTTGCCGACCTCGACGCGGTCGCGATGTCCGACGAAGCCGGAGCCGGCGGCGATGGCCCATTGCGCCGCGTGCCAGGCGCGTTCGCCAATTTCGCCGGGCTGCAGGTTTTCGTCTATGGCAGCAGCACCCATTATTTCGACGGCGATATCGTCGTGGCGGTGCCGGCGAATGTGAAAGCCGAGGACGTGTCGGCGTGGTTCGCCAAGGTCGATCTCGAAACCGAACTGCAAACCAAGCTGCCGGCAGAGTGGCGGCTGTGGGCCGGCGGGCGTGAACGGCTCTATCCCAAGGTGTCGCCGCGCTACGTCCACTTCGCGCCGCAAAAAATCAATGGCCAGCTTTTTTTCTATGCGACCCCGACCAATTGGGACGTGGAACCCGCCGCCGCCCTGATCCTCCCCCGCGCCGACGGCGGCTTCGAACTCTCCTGCGCCTTCCATGAGGTAAAGGCGCATTTCTGAGAGATTCACTTCCCCGCCTGACGCCGTTCCAGAAATCCGCGCACGTCGGTGTCCGGCGGCGGAGGGCCGGTCATGCGGCTGATTTCGGCGAGGGAAAAATCCATCCGCGCATCATAGGTGCGGTCGATCTGGTTGCGTAGGGGCTGCTCGGCCTCGTACCAGGCGCGCTTGTCGGCGCCGTCGGGGCAGGTGGCGAGTTCGCGCGGATCGCTGGCGCCCCAGCGCCGTTCCGGGCAGTGATAGGGATCGAACGACAGCGCGAACAGCCGCTGCCGCGCGTCCTCGAACGCCAGCGCCATCTCGCTGCCGTCGCTGCGGTGATAGGTGATGGTGCAGGCCGCGGCAGCGCGCGCGTAAGCCGTCGCCAGATCGACGGAAAGGTCGTTGCCATTATAGTTTATGTGACGGCGATCGCCGGCAGCCTCCATTTGCACGAAGCGCTCCGCCGTATCGCGCAGGTATTTGAACGCCGTCTTCAGGCGGGCATCGCGCGACGGGGTGGAAAACATCTCCCAATCGCCCTCGGTGCCGTAGATGTTGCGGGGCAGGCGGGCGGGGTGTGGGCGCGTCGCAATCTCGCGGCCGAGATCGACCGCGGCGGCGCGGTATTGCAGGTCGTTGCACAGCGACGCCGTCATCTCGCCGACTTCGCGCACCGGGTGGAACACCAGCTTGCCCCCCAGCCGCGCCCGCACGAAATCATAGAAGTCGAGCTGCTCGCCGCCGGTCGTGAACAATCCACTCGCCCATGCCGCATCGGACGGGCGCGGGCCGGTGCCGTAAAACTGCTCGGTGGAGAAATCGGCGATGTCCTTGTTGGCCGCGACGTCCACATGCCCGCCGCGCCAAGTCCCGTCGTCGGCCTGCAAGGCGCCGACCAGGTGGATCGGCCGCCAGTTCTTGAACCCGGCGCCCTGGCTCGGCCGCATCCGCGCGAAGCGGACGTCGAACGTCATCTGGGTGAGGGTGAAATCGGTATGGGCATCGAAGGAATAGATCCGGCCATCGGGGTCGATGCGATAGACGATGGCGACGTGGCCCGCCGGATCGTAAACCACCGTCCCGGGCCGGATCGAGCCCGGCTTGATTGCCGGGGAATACAGATCGGTGCCGTCGAGATCGGGATGGATGCGATAGGTGGCGCTCGACACGTCGGCCCGGATGCGGGCGATGACCTCGAGCGCGTTCTGGCCGCTGCGCACGTCGGTGCGGCCCGCAACACGGTTGCCGCTGCGCGAATAGCGGATGTCGTCGCCCGAGCCGTCCCGCGGCGTCACCGCGCTCGCATAGGAGAAGGGCAGGCCCCGTTTCCAGGCAAAGTAGAACCGCAGCACATAGGGCAGGTCGGCGCAGTCGGAGTCGAATTTCCGCGTCGGCGGGTCGGTGGCGGCGAATGGGTTGGCGCTTGAATGCAGGCACTCGTTCAGAGTGGCGCAATCGCTCTCGCCGATCGCCGCGACGAAGGTCCCATAGTCGCGCTCGTCGGCCTCGGTCCAGCGATCGTGGCGCACCTCATAGGTCGATTCTGACGAGCTGTCGGCCGCCAGTGACGGTGACAGAACGGTAAAACAGAACATACCGGCGACGAACGCCCACACTTGCCCCGTGCGTGTGAGTTGCAACATGTCCGCAATGCTATCGCATGGGCACCACAGATCAAGGACTTGGCGCGCTTCTTAGAAGTGACTGTAGCGATGAAGCAACGCGTTCCGCCGCGCGATGGCCTGTCACATTAGCTTCACGTCACCGTCACCCCGGTGTCTTGCCCCCCTGTAATTGCTCCGCCCGGGCAGAAGTCCGAACGGGACGACGCCGTGTACGTGTCCTTGGGACGATATAAAGAGAGGTTTCTATGAAGGGGAAGTCAGCCTTATTGGCAGGCGTGGCGGCAATTGCTCTGGTGGCGAGCATGCAAGCCGGTTACGCAGCGAAGAAGTCGTCGGACACGACGTCCGCACCGCCCGCCGCTCCGGTGGCTGTGGTGCCGGCCGGTCCGAGCACGAGCGAACTCGCGGCCCGCATCCAGGCGCTGGAAGATGCGCTGCAGGCCGACGAAGCCAAGTCACAGAGCGACCATACCCGCCTGTCGACCCTGGAGCAGAATTTCAACTACGCGACCTGGACCTTCGACAACGGCCGCCCGGTGATCAATTCGGGTGACGGCCGCTTCTCGATGGCGTTCCGCGTCCGCGCGCAAATGGACTACGGCTCGTTCATCCAGGACAGCCCGGCTTCGCAGCCGAACGCGCAGTACAAGGACCTGTCGAACGGCGCCGCCGTCCGTCGCGCCTTCTTCGGCGTGGAAGGCAAGGCCTTCAAGGATTTCTGGTACGAGTTCCGCTATAACGCCGGCGGCGGCGGCGGTGCCGAATCCGGTGATCCGGCGATGTCGATCGCCCGCGTTGCCTATACCGGCATCGATCACTTCCGCATCAACGTCGGCATCATCGAGCCCGCGTTCATGCTCGAAGGCACGACCTCGTCGGGCCAGTTGATGTTCCTCGAGCGTCCGGAAATCGAAAACATCGCGCTCGACAGCTTCGGTGCCGCCGATGCGCGTCGCGGCATTGAAGTCGCGTTCCAGTACGAGAACGCCTTCCTTCCGGGCGACAACTTCATCTGGACCGCGGCTTATACCGGACAGAAGACCACGGCTCCCGGCGGCACCGCTGCCGGCCACGGCAACGGCGGCGACGAAGGCACCCAGCTCCTGTCGCACATGTCGTATCGCTTCTGGAGCGATGGCCCGTCGAACGCGCTGATCGGCGCCGACTACGGCACCATCCTGTACGCGGGCGCCAACACCAACAGCGGCGGCGCGATCAACTTCCAGGATCGTCCGGAAATCCGCGTTGACGGCACCCGTCTGATCTCGACCGGTTCGTTCGGCACGGCTCCGACTGCGGGCTGTAAGGCCGGTGGTTCCACCTATTCCTGCCACGCGACGATGTTCGCGGGCCACGTCGCCGGCAACTACGAGAACTTCTATCTCGCCGGCGAATACGCCTACTTCCGCGACGATCGCAATTATTACAATTCCGCGCACGTCAACGTCCTCGACCATCCCGAATTCTCGGGCTGGATGGCGGAAGCCTCGTGGGTGCTGACCGGCGAGCCGAAGGGCTACGCGGTCAACGCGACCAACAACGAAATCGGCGGCTACGGCGCCCCGAAGGTCGCCAACCCGTTCTCGCTTGACGGCGAGTCGTGGGGCGCTCTCGAACTGGTGGCTCGCTACAGCTTCACCAACCTCGACTGGTACCGCAGTCTCGCCGGCGAAGGTGTCGCCGGTGGCCGCGAAGGCATCGCCGATGTCGGCCTGAACTGGTATCTTAACAACGAGGTAAAGCTGCAGTTCCACGATTCGATCGTGCATGTGAACAAGACGGCGCTGGCCAGCACGACCCAAATCGGTCAGGACCTGAACATCGTCGGCATCCGTCTCCAGTTCTCCAACTAATCGTTCATCGAGAGGAAATCACATGAACGTCTCTCTGAAGTCCGTCCTGACGGCCATTGCCGGCGTTGCCGCCGCGGCCGTCATCACGACGGGCGCTTTGGCCGCCACCATCAACGGCGCGGGTGCGTCTTTCCCGGCTCCGATCTATGCCAAGTGGGCGAGCGCGTATCAGGGCGTCGCCGGCGTCTCCCTGAACTACAACTCGATCGGTTCGGGTGGTGGCATTGCGCAGATCAAGGCGCGCACGGTCACCTTCGGCGCCACCGATGCGCCGCTGAAGAAGTCCGAGCTCGACAGGGTCGGTCTCGCCCAGTTCCCGACCGTGATCGGCGGCGTCGTGCCGGTGATCAACGTGCCGGGCGTCAACCCTGGCCAGCTGGTGCTCAACGGTGAAGTCCTCGCCGACATCTTCCTCGGCAAGATCAGCCGCTGGGACGATGCCCGCATCAAGGCGTTGAACCCGGGCGTCAACCTGCCGGGCAAGGCGATCTCGGTCGTTCACCGCGCCGATGCGTCGGGTACCTCGTTCGTGTTCACGACCTACCTGTCGCGCGTGTCGAAGGAATGGGCGGGCAGCGTCGGTGCCAACACCGCCGTCGACTGGCCGGTCGGCGTCGGCGCCAAGGGCAACGAAGGCGTTGCCGGCAACGTGGCGCAGACTTCGGGCTCGATCGGGTATGTCGAGTTCGCCTATGCCAAGCAGAACCACCTCAAGCACACCCGCATGATCAACAAGGACGGCAAGACCGT
>NZ_JBWZET010000134.1:0-7736 GCF_056722145.1 Rhizomicrobium sp.
AACCAGCGCCGCGACGATCTACGACGTGGCGAAGCGGGTTGGCGTGTCACCGATGACGGTGTCGCGTGTGGTGAACGGCGAAGCCAACGTCCGCGAAGCCACGCGGGCGGCCGTGCAAAAGGCGATGCGCGAACTGCAGTTCCGCCCCAACAAGGCGGCCCGCAGTCTGGCCGGCGCCAGCGAGATCCGCATCGGTCTGCTCTATAACAACCCGTCGGTCGCCTATTTCACCGAATTCCTGATGGGCGCGTTGGAAGGCGCCGGCCGCAATGGTGCCCAGATCGTGGTCGACAAGTCCAAGATCGGCGATCCGGCCGCCGGTACCGCGGCCGTGCGGACGCTCTTGAAGGGCGGTGTCAACGCCATGATCCTTACCGCGCCCCTGAGCGAATCCGTCGACCTGATCGCCGAATTGAAGAGCCTTGGCATTGCGGTCGTCGGCATCGCCACCGGATCGTTCACCGGCGAGGTCACCTGCGTCGGCATCGACGACTTCCGCGCCGGCTATGACATGACGAAGTACCTGATCGGCCAAGGCCATGCCCGCATCGGCTTCATCAAGGGCCATCCCTCGCATTCCTCGAGCCGCCTCAGGTTCGCCGGCTTCGAAGCGGCGATCCGCGATGCCGGCGCCAAGGTCGAGCCGCCGTCGGTGGCACAAGGCTTTTACAGCTATCGCTCCGGCATGATGGCGGCCGACGAACTGCTCACCGGCAAGACGCCGCCGACCGCGATCTTCGCCTCCAACGACGACATGGCCTCGGGCGCGATGAGCGTCGCCCACCGCAAGGGCTTCGACGTGCCGAAAGACCTGTCGGTGGTCGGCATCGACGACACCTCGGCGAGTTCGCTGTGGCCGGCCCTGACCACCGTCCGCCAACCGATTTTCGACATCGCCTCATCGGCGATGGACATCCTCACCCAGACTCTCAGCGAGCTGCGCGCCGGCCGCGATCCCGAATTCCAGAACATCGTGATGCCGCATGTGCTGGTGGAACGCGAATCCGCCGCACCGCCGCGTGACCTGCAGAAGATTTAAGGAGAAGGCATGCGCCTGCTTTTGATCATTACCGGCCTGTTGAATGCGGCCTTCGTCGCGTTCCATGTCTTCCTTGGCATGCAGATCGCGCATTGGCCCTTCCCTGGCCACGTTGTCGGCCTGCTGCAGGGATTCAACATCGCCGGCGCGCTGATCCTGACCTTCCTCTCCTTCGCCCTGTTGTTCCGCGGCAAGGAAGTGCTGGGGACGTGGCTCGGCGCGGCGACGCTGGCGCTCGGCGCCCTGATTTATCTGACGCGCGCGGTCGAAGAGTTCATCTGGCTGGCCGGAAACGTGAAAATCGCCCTGCTCTGCGCCTTGGTCGGACTGCTGCACGTCGTTCTGTTCACCGGCGTCCGGGTGACGCGGCCGGTGACTTGACGGTACCAATGTACCATGGTACATATGCATCACCATGACAGACACCAAAACCAACGTCGTCGAGCGCGTGCAGACTGGCATCCGCATCGAAAAGCGCCTTCTGAAGGTCCTTAAGGGATTGGCCGAGTATCTCGACATTTCCCTGGGCGACCTTCTGGAAGGCATCGTCCTGCACACCTTCGAAGGCAAAGCCCCCTTCAGCCCGGCCCTGATCGACCAGATCGCCAAGCTGAAAGAGGTCTACGGCCTCGACCTCACCGCCGCCGACAGCCACAAGCTGATCGAACGGGAATAGCTTCCCAACCAAAATCCGGACAACGTGACCGTGCCCCCCGCGCGCCGATAGCTGCGCGCCGGGGGAGCATCACTGATGAAAGGAACCGCCATGCGCCTTCGTGTCGATACACGTCAGCTCTGGCTGCACGTCGCCTATTGGGTCGGGATCATTCTCGACGCCCGCGCCGCGCTATACATGATCATTCCCGACCTCGATCCGCACGCCGATGCGGCCTCGCTGGCCAGTACGCCTTATCGCTTTGCCATGGCCTATGGCGCGGCGCTGATGCTGGGCTGGACAGGGCTGCTCCTCTGGGCCGATCGCAAGCCCATCGAGCGCCGGTTCGTGCTGGTACTGACCGTCTGTCCCGTGATCGTCGGCCTGACGCTGTCGCGCCTGGTGCTGACGGCCGCCGGCAAACTCCCAGTGCCGTTCACGCCAGCCTCGCTGGCCCTGCCCGTCGGACTGACGGCGCTGTTCCTGTTTTCGTATTGCTACAGTTTTCGCGGCCCGGCGAAGGCATAGTCTTCTGCCCCAGGCGCGAGGCAACTTCGACGACGGCACATGAAGCGCAAGGCCGGAAAAGTGGCGCAAAACAAAACGGCCGGGATTGCTCCCGGCCGCTTTGCCACTACCAATGCGAAATTCACACTGTTTTCAGCCCGTGGGAGACGAATATCTCCTTCACATGGGCGATCAGTTCCGGCGTCGGCGGCTGGGTGTCCTTGAGCTGATACGGCAGCTTCATCGCTTCCCACTTGGGCTCGCCCATCTTGTGGAACGGCAGCACTTCCACCTTTTCCATCTTGAGCTTGGCCGCGTAGGCCGCCAGTTCCGTGACGTGTTCGAGATTGTCGGTCCAACCCGGCACCAGCACGTAGCGCAGCCATGTCGGCTTGCCCATTTCGGACAGCCGCTCGGCGAAGCGCAGCGTCGGAGCCAGTTCGGCGCCGGTCAGGCTTTTGTAGATGCCCGGGTCCCACGACTTGATGTCGAGCAGCACCAGATCGGTCGCTTCCAGCAGCGCCGGCGTGGCGTGATCGCCAAGAAAGCCGTTGGTGTCGAGCGCAGTGTGCAGACCCATGGCCTTGCAGCCCTGGAAGAAGGCGGTGACGAAGTCCGGCTGGGCGAGCGGCTCACCGCCGGTGCACGTCACGCCGCCACCGGTGCGCTTCAGATAGTGGGCGTAGAGCATGACCTCGTTGAGGAGATGCGCCACGCCCGTCTTCTTGGCATCCTTCATGTGCCAGGTGTCGGGGTTGTGGCAGTACAGGCACCTGAGGTGGCATCCCGACAGGAACACCACGAACCTCAGGCCCGGACCGTCCACCGCGCCGCCGGTTTCGACGGAGTGGACATACCCTTCCACATTGACACTCGTGCTGTGCACTTCAAACCGCCTTCAGATCAGACGCACTCATGGAACGTGCGACGGATGACATCCAGTTGCTGTTCCCGCGTCAGCTTGATGAAGTTCACGGCGTAGCCCGACACGCGGATGGTGAGCTGCGGATACTGTTCCGGATGCTCCATCGCATCTTCCAGCATCTCGCGGTCGAAAACGTTGACGTTGAGATGATGGCCGCCGCTCATGAAGTAGCCGTCCAGCAGGCCGACGAGATTGTCCTTGCGGCCGTGGTTGGTTTTGCCGAGCGCGCCGGGGACGATCGAGAAGGTATTGGAAATGCCGTCCTGCGAATGCTGGTACGGCAGCTTGGCCACCGACGACAGCGAGGCGAGCGCGCCCTTCTTGTCGCGGCCGTGCATCGGGTTGGCGCCCGGCGCGAACGGCTCACCGGCCTTGCGGCCGTCCGGGGTCGTGCCGGTGTTCTTGCCGTAAACGACGTTCGACGTGATCGTCAGGATCGACTGCGTCGGCATCGCGTTGCGATAGGTCTTGAGGTTCTTCAGCTTCTTCATGAAGCGCTCGACCAGATCGGTGGCGATCGAGTCGACGCGGTCGTCGTTATTGCCGTAGCAGGGATATTCGCCTTCGGTCTCGAAATCGACCGCGAGGCCGCGCGCGTCGCGCTTCACCTTGACGGTGGCGTATTTGATTGCCGACAGCGAATCCGCCGCGATCGACAGGCCGGCGATGCCGCAGGCCATCGTGCGCAGGATATCGCGATCGTGCAACGCCATCTCGACGCGCTCGTAGCAATACTTGTCGTGCATGTAGTGGATGATGTTCAGCGCATCCATGTAGGTGGAGGCGAGATAATCCATCATCGCATCGAGGCGCGGCATCACCTCTTCGTACTTCAGCACGTCGCCGGTGACCGGCTGCAGCGCCGGGCCGACCTGCTTGCCGGTGATCTCGTCGCGACCGCCGTTGATCGCGTAGAGCAGCGTCTTGGCAAGATTGGCGCGGGCGCCGAAGAACTGCATCTGCTTGCCGATGCGCATGGCCGACACGCAGCAGGCAATGCCGTAGTCGTCGCCCCAATAGGGACGCATCAGGTCGTCGTTCTCGTACTGGATGGCACTGGTCTCGATCGACATCTTGGCGCAATACTTCTTGAACGCCTCCGGCAGGTTGACCGACCACAGCACCGTCAGGTTCGGCTCCGGCGCCGGGCCGAGGTTGGTCAGCGTATGCAGGAAGCGGAAGCTCGTCTTGGTCACCAGCGTGCGGCCGTCGAGGCTCATGCCGCCGATCGATTCCGTCACCCACACTGGGTCGCCCGAAAACAGATCGTTGTATTCCGGGGTGCGCGCGAAGCGGATCATCCGGAGCTTCATGATCAGGTGGTCGACGTATTCCTGCGCTTCGGATTCGGTGATGATGCCGGCCTTGAGATCGCGCTCGAGGTAGATGTCGAGGAAGCTGGAAACGCGACCGAGCGACATGGCGGCGCCGTTCTGCTCCTTCACCGAGGCGAGATAACCGAAATAGGTCCACTGCACCGCTTCGCGGGCATTGGCGGCCGGCTTGGAAATGTCGAAGCCGTAGGACGCGGCCATCTGCTTCAGTTCGTGCAGCGCACGGATCTGTTCGGCGAGCTCTTCGCGCAGGCGGATGGTTTCTTCGGTGATGTTGTGGTCGAGCGCCAGCGACTGCTGCTTGCGTTCGTCGATCAGCCGATCGACGCCGTAAAGCGCGACGCGGCGATAGTCGCCGATGATGCGGCCGCGGCCGTAGCCGTCGGGCAAACCGGTCAAAATGTGGGCCGAACGCGCCTTGCGCACGTTCTCGGTGTAGCCGTCGAAGACGCCGTCGTTATGGGTCTTGCGGTAATGGGTGAAGATGTCGTGGACGTTCTTCGACACCTTATAGCCGTAGGCGGCGGCGGCCTTCTCGGCAACCTTGATGCCGCCGAACGGCATCAGCGCGCGCTTCAAGGGTTTGTCGGTCTGCAGGCCGACGATGGTTTCGCTGTCCTCATCGATGTAGCCCGGCTCATGGCTGACGATGGTCGAGACGATCTCGGTATCCATGTCGAGCGTGCCCTTCTTGGCGCGCTCCGCATCCATCAGTACAAGGACTTTTTTCCACAACGCGAGCGTGCGCTCGGTCGGCGGCGCCAGGAAGGCCTCATCGCCGGTGTAGGGACGGACATTCAACTGGATGAAGTCCCGGACGTTGATTTCGTGCTTCCACGAAGTTCCCGCAAACGCCGGCCCGGCAACCGTTACACCGTTGTCCAAACCTTGAGCTGCAACGCGATCCACTTTTTCTTCTCCTTGTTCAAACGCGCCGTGCGTCATCACTCAAAACCACGGCGTGAGATACGTCCGTTTTCACTCGACCTATCTGTTCCCCTCGTGTGGCAAATACATGCCGAGGGGAAGCCTTTTTACAGCGTCATATTGATGCGCGGCCGACACATTTTTGTCCCATTCACGCACAATCGCTTTCGCGCGCATTTCACGCGCGATTGCACGAAGGATGATGGGAGAATTTTTTGCGACGGCGAGTGCGTAAAAACCCGCATTCGGTCTAGGCATCGTGCACAACGCGGATGCAGATCGGTCGAGAATTACGCTGGGGAAGTTCGTCGCCAAAGATTCGAACAAGGCGTGTGAGCTGCCTTGCCTCCCGCGTCGCTGAATGTTGTACAGCGCGTACCGCTTTTAACTGCGCCCTCTTTCCCACCCCGGACAAGCTGCCCCAATGTCGCAGTTGCACGATTTTTGGGACCGCAGTCCCAGTCATTGCTACCGGTTACCGTTACCGGTCACATAACGGCCGGAATTGATTCGGGATTGACCGCCATCAGCGCCCCAAGATCGTCGCCAATTTGGCCAGCACCCGGCCCGGCAGGTAGCGGCGGAGGGTCCGGCGGTTGTAGTCCTGCTCCCACCAGCCATCGCCGAAGGGGTCGAACGCGGGCGCGTCGGTGCGGCGGAAGAAGGCGGTGGTGAGCGTCACCCCTACCCGGTCAAACATCCGGTCCCGGCACAGAAACGCGTACAGGTTGTGGATAGAGCGAATTTGCACGTCGTCGATGACCAGCAGCGCGCCCGGCCTCAGGTGCGGATAGACATAATAATACTCAAGGTCGGGAAACGGGTAGCCGTGCGGGCCGTCCAGCAAAGCGAAGTCCAACGGCGTCTCGAAGAAATGACCCGGCAGGGTGCGCTGGGTCGGGCCGAGCACGAACGACACCACCTCGGCACGGAAATTCGGGTTCGTCCGGGTATTGCCGATGCTGCCGTTGCCGTCGTCCATGGCGAACACGGTGTGGGCCCGGCTGAGATGGGAGAGCAGCAGCGTGGTCGCCCCGCATCCCGTCTCCATCGAGCGGCCGATCGCCATCCCCTCGGTGTGCTTGAGGATCGCATCGAGCACCCGCGGCGAGGTCCCGCCGGCGCGGTGCAGCGAGGTGGACACCGACTTGATCCCGGCAAGGGTCGCAGGCGCAAGGCTCATCGGCCGCTCGGAGGAAGAATTCGCATCCCTCCTCACTATGCGATTGCGACTGAGTTGTACACGCGCAAAGGTTGCCGCTGGGAAAACGAATTCCCTCTCCCCGCCGTGGCAGGACGCAAAATCTTGCACTTAGCGGCGGGCATGGCCGGTCGTGCCTTACACTCCGCCGCTAAGCGCTAGATTTTGCTGGCGAGGGGGTCTGTGCACTCCCCCCTCGCCTGAAAAATCATCGGAGTTAGGACCGCGCCAATTTGGATGTTGGAACACCTCGGAGGCGCGTCCCTAACCCCGTGATTTTTCTTCCTCTCCCACAAGGGGAGAGGAAGACTGACATAAGCATATGCAGATTTCTTTATATGCTCCTTGCCGGTGTGGCGGGGCGCTGGTAAAGACGGCGGCCAGATTTATCTTCCGAAGGGACCCCGCCATGGCCGCCACTGATTACATCGTCAAAGACATCGCCCTCGCCGATTGGGGCCGCAAAGAGCTCAACATCGCCGAGACCGAAATGCCCGGCCTGATGGCGACGCGCGCCGAATACGGTTCCAAGCAGCCCTTGAAGGGCGCCCGCATCGCCGGCTCGCTGCACATGACGATCCAGACGGCGGCCCTGATCGAGACCCTGAAGGTGCTCGGCGCCGACATCCGCTGGGCCTCGTGCAACATCTATTCGACCCAGGACCACGCCGCCGCCGCCATCGCCGCCGCCGGCATCCCGGTGTTCGCGATCAAAGGCGAGAGCCTGGTCGACTATTGGGAATACACCCACAAGATCTTCGAGTGGGCCGACGGCGGCACGCCGAACATGATCCTCGACGACGGCGGCGACGCCACCCTGCTCGTCCACCTCGGCGTCCGCGCCGAAGCCGGCGACACGGCGTTCCTCGACAAGCCGACCTGCGAAGAAGAGGAAGTACTGTTCGCCGCGATCAAGACGCGGCTCAAGACCAAGCCGGGGTTCTACACGGCGATCGCCAAGAACATCAAAGGCGTCACCGAAGAGACCACCACCGGCGTCCATCGCCTTTATCAGATGGAAAAGGACGGCAAGCTGCTGTTCCCGGCGATCAACGTCAACGACAGCGTCACCAAGTCGAAGTTCGACAACCTCTACGGCTGCCGTGAATCGCTGGTCGACGGCATCCGCCGCGCCACCGACGTCATGA